>DASZWL010000426.1:0-17713 GCA_035546695.1 Rhodanobacteraceae bacterium
CGCTCGCTCGCGCCGACGTGTTGCTGAAGGTGCAGCCGCCGACGCTCGAAGAGATCGCGGCGCTGAAGGAAGGCGCGATCGTCATCGGAAACCTCCAGCCGCATCTCGATCCCGAGCGCACGCGCGCGCTGCGCGACCGCAGGATCACGGCGTTCGCGATGGAGCTTTTGCCGCGCACGACGCGCGCACAGGCGATGGATGTCCTTTCCTCCCAGGCCGCGGTCGGCGGCTACAAGGCCGTGCTGATCGCGGCCGAAGCCGCGCCGAAGTTCTTTCCGATGCTGACGACGGCAGCCGGCACGATCCGTCCGTCGAAAGTGCTGATCGTCGGGGCCGGCGTCGCCGGTTTGCAGGCGATCGCGACGGCGCGGCGGCTCGGTGCGCAGGTCGAAGGCTTCGATGTGCGCCCCGAGACGAAGGAGCAGATCGAATCGCTCGGCGCGAAATTCCTCGATCTCGGCGTCAGCGCGGCAGGTTCCGGCGGCTACGCGCGCGAGCTGACGGCCGAAGAGCGCGAGAAGCAGCAGCAAGCGCTTGCAGAGCAATTGAAGTCGTTCGACGTCGTCATCACGACGGCCGCCGTTCCGGGCCGCAAGGCGCCGCGCATCATCTCGGGGGCGATGGTCGCCGGCATGAAGCCCGGTGCCGTCATCGTCGACATCGCAGCCGAGACCGGCGGCAACGTCGAGATCACTGAAGCCGGCAAGACCGTTGTCAGCCCGAACGGCGTCAGCGTGATCGGGACGACGAACCTGCCCTCGAGCGCGCCCGTGCATGCGAGCGAGATGTATGCGCGCAATCTCTACAATTTTCTGGAGCTGTCGCTGAAGGACGGGGCGATCAGTCTCGACTGGAACGACGAGCTGATCGCGAAGACATGCCTGACGCACGGCGGCGAGATCAGGAACGAGGCGGCGAAGAAGCTGGTTGAAGGCGGCTGATCCGTCATCCCGGCGAAGGCCGGGATCCAGTTTTGTATTGAAGCGAAAAGCTGGATTCCGGCCTTCGCCGGAATGACGAAGTGGGGAAGGCCCGGAAAATATCGGAGACGAACGATGATCGACGGTTTTCTCGCTCTGTACATCTTCATGCTCGCCGCGTTCACCGGCAAGGAGATCATCGGCCGCGTGCCTGTGATCCTGCACACGCCGCTGATGTCGGGATCGAACTTCGTGCACGGCATCGTGCTCGTCGGCGCGATGATCGCGCTCGCGTATGCCGACTCGCCGCTCGCGAAGGCGATCGGATTCGTCGGCGTCGTGCTCGGCGCGGGCAATGCGGCGGGCGGTTACGTCGTCACGGAGCGGATGCTGGAGATGTTCAAGTCCAGCAAGGACAAAGACAAGTCGAAGTAAGCGCGGCGTTTCCGCAAGGGCGCCCTCATCCGCCAGCCGGCACCTTCTCCCGCAAGCGGGAGAAGGGTGAGATAGCGAGGTTGCACAAGAACCGACATGGACAACAGCCAACTTCTCCCGCTGCTCGCCAAAGCCAGCTACTTCCTCGCCGCGGTGCTGTTCATCCTCGGCATCAAGCGCATGTCCTCGCCGGTCACGGCACGCAAGGGCATCGTGCAGGCCGGCATCGGCATGGTCATCGCGACGCTCGCGACGTTCGCGATCACGGGCGGACACAATCTCTGGCTGATCGTCGCCGGCATCGCGATCGGTGTCGTGCCGACGTGGATCTGGGGCAAGAAAGTCGCAATGACCGACATGCCGCAGATGGTCGCGCTCTTCAACGGCATGGGCGGCGGCTCGGCCGCGGCGATCGGCGCCGGCGAATTGCTCAAGTTCACGCACGGCGGCGAGACGCCGCCGCTCGCGACGCTCGCGCTCGCGGTCGTCGGTGCATTGATCGGCTCGATCTCGATGACGGGATCGATCATCGCCTGGGCCAAGCTCGACGGGCGCATGGACAAGCGCTTCACGTTCGGCGGTCAGCAGGCCGCGAACTTCGTCGTGTTCGCCGCGGCCGTCCTCGCCGGCGCCGCGATCGTGTTCTGGAAGCTCGACGCGAGCCTCGTCGTCGTGTTCTTCCTGCTCGCGCTCGCGTTCGGCGTGCTGATGACGCTGCCGATCGGCGGCGCCGACATGCCGGTCGTGATCTCGCTCTACAACGCGCTGACCGGCCTCGCGGTCGCGTTCGAAGGCTACGTGATGCAGATCGAGGCGCTGATCATCGCCGGCACGGTCGTCGGCGCGGCGGGCACGTTCCTGACTCAGCTGATGGCGAAGGCGATGAACCGGCCGATCAGCAACGTGCTTTTCTCGAACTTCGGCGGCGGCGGCGAAGGCGCGGCGATCGCGGGATCGCAAAAGCCGATCGAAGCGAGCGACGCGGCGTCGCTGCTCTATCTCGCCGACAAGGTCGTCATCGTGCCGGGTTACGGCATGGCCGTCGCGCAGGCGCAGCACAAGATCTGGGAGCTCGCGCAAGCGCTGATCAAGGCCGGCAAGGAAGTGAAGTTCGCGATCCATCCGGTCGCGGGCCGCATGCCGGGGCACATGAATGTGCTGCTCGCCGAGGCCGGCGTGCCGTATGACCTGATCTACGACATGGACGACATCAATCCCGAGTTCAAGACGACCGACGTCGCGATCGTGATCGGCGCGAACGACGTCGTGAATCCAGCCGCGAAGACCGACAAGTCGTCGCCGATCTACGGCATGCCGATCCTCGACGTCGTCGACGCGAAGCAGGTCATCGTCATCAAGCGCGGCAAGGGCACCGGCTTCGCGGGCATCGAGAACGCGCTCTTCTACGCCGACAACACGCGCATGCTGTATGCCGATGGCAAGGAAGCGGCGAATCGGCTGATCGCGGAGCTGAAGGCGATCGAGGGCGGTGGCGGGCACTGAGCACAAAAACGCTGCGCCGGCGGCGGCAGGCAATTCGCGCGGCGGACATCGCCTGGCCCACATCGATTCGATGCGGGCGATCGCCGCCTTTCTCGTGCTCTGGGTGCACGTTTCGGGATCGTTCCTCAGGCTAGGCACATCGGGCGTCTGGGTGCACGATCTCACCGGTTCGATCAATATGGGCCGGATCGGCGTCGTGATGTTTTTCGCGATCAGCGGCTTCGTCGTGCCCTTCAGCATCAAGCTGACACATCCGCACCCGATCCGCGAATTTCTCATCACCCGATTCTTTCGGCTCTATCCCGCCTACTGGCTTTCGATTCCTCTCGGAATCTTCGCGAACTGGCTATGGAGCCGGCCGTTCACGTGGCCGATGCTTGCGGTCAACCTGACGATGCTGGAATACATCTTCGATGTCGATCCGATCATCGGGCTGTATTGGACTCTGGCTGTCGAGTTCGTCTTCTACGTGTGCTGCGCCCTCCTCGTCGCGATCCACAGCATCGCGAACTATCGGCGGATCGGCCTTCTTGTCGTGCTACTCCTCGCGACGCACGCAGCGATCGTGGCTGGGTCGTGGAGCCGCGTCGGCGGCGCCCATTACATTTTCTCGGAATGGTTCGTCAATCTCGCGGTGATGTTCTGGGGCACGCTTTATCGCGCGGACTCGGAAGACGCAGGGCTCGAGCGCCCAATGCGGATCCTCATGTGGTCCGTTGCCTTCTTCATCGTCGCCGTCTACCCGCTTGCATTCCGATTTCTGATCGGCGTGCCGCTGAGCTTCACGATCGGCTATTCGATCGGCGTTCTCCTGTTCATCGTCGGAACGCGCTTCCTACGAATCAGGTTCGCGCCGCTGGCGTGGCTCGGCCTCGTCAGCTATTCAATCTATCTGCTGCATCCGGTCGTCTTGGCCGTGGCGCTGCGCGGCCTCATGGCGTTGCCGCGTGATTCGTGGTGGCGCACGTGGCATCTTGGCGCGTATGTCGTGCTCGTCGCGATCGCCACGAGCGTGGTCGCCGCGATTGTCTATTACCGCGTCGAGAAGCCGTTCATCGCGCTTGGCCGGCGGCTCGCACGCCGCCTCTTCGAGCGATCGGATGCGGCTCCCCAGTCGGTTTCGAGCGTCGCGTAGCCGGGGGCCCGCTTACGATCCGCGCGTGCTCCACGCGGTCCCTATCGCGCCGACCAGCACGGCTGCGAGCAGCGTTGCGGCGCCGACGGCGTCGAGATTCGCACGCATGATGTCGAATGCCATGCGCGGACCGATCTGCAGCAGCGCTTCGCGAAGCGGCAGGCCGAGCACCGAGGCGACTTGCGCGCTGGCCTGAAGGTAAAGCGAATAGGCGCTCGCGAGCGCGACGCAGATCGCGGCGACGGCGGCGCCGCTCCAGCGTCCTGCGTAGCCATGCGCGCGCAGCGCCCAGACGATCAATCCGGCGATCGGCAGCGCAAGCGCGATCAGATCGCGGCGCGCGTACAACGCGATCAGGCACCAGACCGCGCCGCCGGCGAGTGCCGTCATCAGCGCGGTCGCGATTCCGATCCAGTGCGTGCGGCGCGTCGCTGCGGCCATCCTGCATCCTCTCGCCAGTGCGGGATGGCGAAGCCACGATCATAGCCGCGCGTCGACGGCGTTGGAATTGCGCGAAGCGCCGATCAGCTCGCCGTAGTCAGTGGTTTGGCGAAATGGAACGAAGTCACGACCATACCTTCGCGGAAATAGAACTTGTGCGCCTGCTGGCGCTGCGTGCCCGAGTCGAGATTGAATTTCGCGCAGCCCGATTCGCGCGCGATCTGCTGCAAGTGCTCGAGCAATGCCTTTCCGATGCCTTGCGAGCGCGAGGTCTCTTCGGTGACGAGATCGTCGACGTACATCTGCACGCCGTCGACCGTGTTCTCGAAGATGCGGTGCACCGCGATGCCGACGACGCGGTCGCCGTCCGCCGCGACGCACATGCGCGCGCCTTGCGCGAAGACGCGCTGCATCTTCGCGGCGTAGTCGTGCGGCAACTGCGGGCGGAGTTGCCGATGCACGGATTCGGCGCGAGCGAACCACCCGGGCTCGATGATCGCGCCGTCCGGGCCGTTGATGTCGATGACACGGATCGTGTTCATGCGCGTGCTCCTCGCCCAAGCAGTTTCTGCACCGACGCCGGTGTGGCGACGTCGGCACTTGCGTTCTCGTCGGCAATCGGCTCGCCGTACGCGATGCGTTGCGGCACGACGCCGGCCCAATACGGCAGCGAGAGATCGGCCGGATCGTCCTTCACGCCGCCGGTGCGCACTTTCGCGCTCGCGTCCTCGATCTCGAAGCGCAGCACGTGCGTCGCCGCGAGCTCGTTGCGGTCGGGCGCTCGCGATTCGGCCGCGCGGCCGGGCACGATCGCATCGACGAAGCGCGCGAGCGCAGCGACCTTTTCGACGGGATCGGTCACGATCGCAGCCGTGCCGAACGCGACCACCGAGCGGTAGTTGACCGAATGGTGGAAATGCGAGCGCGCGAGCACGAGCCCGTCGACGTGCGTCACGCCGATCGACGCGGGCACGCCGGCTCCGAGCGCGCCGATCAGGCGGCTCGCGATCGATCCGTGCAGCAGCAGCGTATCGCCGTCGCGCGCGTAGAGCATCGGGATCACGAACGGCTGCGCGTCGATCGAGAACGCGACGTGCGCGACGAGCCCGTCGTCGAGGATCGCATGGATCGCCTCGCGCTCGTAACGCGCGCGCGCTTTCGTGCGCTCGACGCGATGGCGCGCTGTTTTCGCGGGCGAAGCGCTGGCCGGCTCTGCCTCGACGCGATCGGACGCTTGCGGCATGACGTTCTCGTTTTCCGACAGATCGATCGCGAATCTACGCCTGAGTATTGGTACCATGGAGCTCCATCGTCATCGACAGTGATGGAGCCAATTCCATGTACCTCGATCTCGACGGCGAAGGGCCGCGCTATGCGCAGCTGATCCGCTCGCTGAAGGACGCGATTCTCGACGGCCGCTTCGCCGCCGGCGCGCGCCTGCCGGCGAGCCGCTCGCTCGCGCGCGAGCTCGACATCTCGCGCAATACCGTGCTCGCCGCGTACGAGCAGCTGCAGGCCGAAGGGTTTCTCGTCGGACGCGTCGGCTCCGGCAGCTACGTCGCGAGCGTCGGCCATCCGGCGCCGCAGCGGCGCGGCAGTCCGGCGCTCGTCGCGCCGCTTTCGCCGTTCGCGCGACGCGTGCTCGCGAACTTCGACGGACGCGCGATTCCGGGACGCCAGCATCTCGGCCTTCGCTACAACCTGCAGTACGGCCTGCCGCTCGCCAATCCGCTGCTCGCGAGCGCGTGGCGGCGCGAGTTGAACCGCGCCGCCGAACATGTCGAGTTCGATTATCCCGATGCGCAGGGTCTCGTCGCGCTGCGCGAACAGATCTGCGATTACCTCGCGCGCCGGCGCGGCGTTCCGGCCACGGCGGAGGATGTGCTGATCGTCTCGGGCACGCAGCAGGCGTTCGCGCTCGCCGCGCGCGTGCTCCTCGGCGCGAACGAGAGCGTCGTGCTCGAGGATCCGCACTATCGCGGCGCGCGCCAGGTGTTCACGGCGCACGGCGCCGACGTGCGCGGCTGCCGCGTCGATGCCGAAGGCCTCGTGCCGTCGGCGCTGCCGGAAGATGCGCGGCTCGCTGTCGTCACGCCCTCGCATCAGTTTCCGACCGGCGCGCTTTTGCCGCTCGCGCGGCGCATCGAGCTCCTCGACTGGGCGGCGTCGCGCCGCGCATGGCTGATCGAAGACGATTACGACGGCGAGTTCCGCTACGGCGGACGTCCGCTCGCCGCGCTGAAATCGCTCGATCGCGACGGGCGCGTGATCTACATCGGCAGCTTCTCGAAGGCGCTGTTTCCGGCGCTCAGGCTCGGCTACATGGTGCTTCCGCCGGCATTGCGGCAGGCTTTCGTCGCCGCGAAATGGCTCGAGGATCGCGGCTGCAACGCGCTCGAGCAGGCCGCGCTCGCGCGCTTCATGGGCGACGGTGGATTCGAGCGGCATCTGCGCCGCGCCGCGCAGACGCTGCGCGCGCGACGCGCGGCGATGCTGACGGGGCTCGCGCGCCACGCGGGCGGCGCCGTCGACGTCGTCGACTCGAACGCCGGCATGCATCTCACTGCATGGCTCGTCGGCATGAGCCACGCCGATTGCGAGCGACTGATCGAGCACGCGAGGACGCGTGGCCTCGGGCTTTACGCGATCGCGCCGTATTGCCTCAAGCCTCTGCAACGGCCGGGGCTCGTGCTGGGTTATGCGAGCCTGCCGCCGCAGGACATCGAGGCGGCGATGAAGCTTCTCGGAAAGTGTCTGAAGGAGCTCGGTCTTGCGAAAATGGCGAACGATCCGGCGTGAATGAAAGTTATAGGGTGGGCTTCAGCCCACCGGCGCGATGTCGGTGGGCTGAAGCCCACCCTATGTGTGTCGATGTGTGCGATTCGCGATTTGCATTTTCCTCGACACCATTGAAGCAAGCGGCCTTCCCCACATATCGTTCGACGACATGGCCTACAGCCAGACTTCCGAGCCGATCCGATTCGAGCGCGACTGCGCGGCCGTCATGGTTCCGCAGGGCGAAGCCGTGACATTGCCGGCGGGGCAGATCGGCTATCTGACGCAGGCGCTCGGCGGGAGCTTCACGGTTTATGTGGACGGCAACCTGTTCCGCATCCGCGGCGAGGACGCCGACGCGATCGGCAAGGAGCCGCCGCCGCCGCTCGAGCTGCCCGACGGCGCAGGCGATTCCGACGTCGAGAAGCTCGTGTGGCAGCAGCTGCGCACCTGCTTCGATCCGGAGATTCCGATCAACATCGTCGAGCTCGGCCTCGTCTACAACGTCGCGATCGAAGGCCAGGACGACGGCCGGCGCCGCGTCGATGTCGAGATGACGCTGACGGCGCCGGGCTGCGGCATGGGCGAGATCCTCGTCGACGACGTGCGCACGAAGCTCGAGCGAATCCCGACCGTGGCCGAGGCCGACGTCGAGCTCGTCTTCGATCCGCCGTGGAACCACTCGATGATGTCCGACGCGGCGCGCCTCGAGACGGGGATGTTCTGAATCCTCTTCGTCCGCCGGCTTGCGGCCGGTTCCGGACGCGATCCTGCATTCGATCACATCGCCGTCGCGAGCCTCCACGGTAGGATGCCCCGCCGCAAAGCCGGGGAATCGCGATGAAGGCCCGTCCGCACGTATTCGCACTGGTCCTGTTCGTCCTCTGCCTGCTCTACGACCTCGTCGTCTGGGGCAGCGTGAGTCTCCTGCCCGAAGTCGGGTCCGCGATCGCCGACTCCGCCCGTCGCGAGGCGCCGCTCGCGACGGCGTACATCGCGGTCGGCGGAGTGCTCGACGGGATGTTTCCTGCGTTCGGCTCGTTCGGCGAAAGCATCCTCTCGGCGGCCTGGGGCGAGGGCTTCGCGCGCATCCGCGAAGATCCGGGCGTCGCGATGGATCTCATCTTCAGCAGCCGCTGGAACGTCGCGCACGGATGGCTGAAGACGATGTACTGGGCGGCGCCTGTCCTGCTCGTCGTCACGCTGATCCTCTGGCTGCGCAAGCCCAAGCCCTTGCGCACACTGCGCCGCTGAAACGGACGTCGGGACGTCTAGACCGCTTGACGTGTGGACGCCCATTCGCGTCCGCTTCGTGCTTGTCCGGACAGGTGACGCTCGATCATATCTGTCCGGACATGTCTTGCGCATAGCACAACAAGCTGAACGAATTCAAAGACTTGCGCGAACTTACAGCTTGACGTCCGGAATCGGGCGCTGCTAGCGTGCCGGCGGTTTTTGCGCTCCCGGGAGTGGGTGCAAAAGCCCTGGATCGTGGCCGGTGACGGCGGCCACCGCCCGCTAGACCACCGTCAAGGGGAACGGATCGGGCCAGCGAGGCGCTCCGGGACGCGACGACGAGTCGCATCGGGGCCGCGCCGGACTGCGGCATGAGTCACGTGCTGGGGGTTACTCAGTGAAACCGATATCCACCGATCGTTTCCGGCGGACGGCCTTGGCCGCCGCTGCCTTGCTCGCTTTTGGCGTCATCGCGTCCGCTGCGTCGGCCGCGCCCGCCACGAGCGCTGACATCAACGCGTTCGCCGACCGCGCGAACTTCACCGGCGTCTCCGCCGCGATCGAATACACGCGCTACATCGTGACGTATTCGGAGCAGAGCGCCGAGCGCATGCAACCGTCGGCGATGCGCGCCGACTTCGATCGCGTCGCCGCCGAGACCGGCCTTCGCGTCTCGCACGTGCGCACGCTCTCGACCGGCGCCGAGCTCGTCGAAGTCGCGGGCGACAAGACGCGCTTCGCCGCCTACGACGCCGTACAGCGCGAAGTGCTGGTCGCATTCGCGCGGAATCCCGCCGTCGAATACGTCGAGCCGGACCGCCGGATGCGCGCGCTCCTGACGCCGAACGACACGAACTTCGGCAGCCAGTGGGATCTCACCGATCCGACGGGCGGCGTCAACCAGACCGGCGCGTGGGACATCGCGACCGGCAGCGGCATCAAGGTCGCCGTCATCGACACCGGCATCACGCCGCACAGCGATCTCACCGGACAGACCGTCGGCGGCTACGACTTCATTTCGTCGTCGTCGACCGCTCGCGACGGCAACGGCCGCGACTCGAATCCGAACGACGAAGGCGACTGGTACGGCAACAACGAATGCGGCGCCGGCTATCCGGCCGAGAATTCGAGCTGGCACGGCACGCACGTGACCGGCACGGTCGTCGCGCTGACGAACAACTCGAAAGGCGTCGCGAGCATGGCGTACGGCGCGAAGGTCGTGCCGGTGCGCGTGCTCGGCAAATGCGGCGGAACGGTTTCGGACATCGTCGATGCGATCACGTGGGCGTCCGGTGGCAGCGTCAGCGGCGTGCCGGCGAACGCGAACCCGGCGAAAGTGCTGAGCCTCTCGCTCGGCGGCGGCGGCGCGTGCGGCTCGTTCCAGGCAGCGATCACGGGCGCGCGGAATCGCGGCTCGGTGTTCGTCGTCGCGGCCGGCAACGAGAATCAGAACGTGACGAACTCCTCGCCAGCGAACTGCTCCGGCGTGATCTCGGTCGCGGCGACGACGAAGGCAGGCGCGCGCGCTTCGTACTCGAACTACGGCTCGACGATCGTCGTCTCGGCGCCGGGCGGCGCCGGCACCGGCGGCTCGGCCGACATCCTCTCGACGCTCAACACCGGCACGACGACGCAGGGCAGCGAGACGTACGCGTACTACGCCGGCACGTCGATGGCGACGCCACACGTCTCGGCGCTCGCGGCGGCGATCTTCTCGATCAATCCGAACCTGACGCCGGATCAGGTCAAGAACTACATCACGCAGAACGCGCGTCCGCTGCCGGGCAGCTGCACCGGAGGTTGCGGCGCCGGCATCATCGACGCGGCGACGACGCTCGCGGCGGTCTCCGGCGGGGGCGGCGGCAACGTGGCGCCGGTCGCGAACTTCAGCTTCACGACGAGCGGCCTCACCGCGAACTTCACCGACACGTCGACCGACAGCGACGGCTCGATCGCGTCGCGCTCGTGGAATTTCGGCGACGGCGGAACATCGACCGCGGCGAATCCGAGCCATACCTACACGTCGCCCGGCACGTACAGCGTCGCATTGACCGTGACCGACGACGACGGCGCGCCGAACACGCGCACGCAATCGGTGACCGTGTCCTCGAGCGGCGGCAACGTGCTGCAAAACGGCGTCGCGGTGACTGGCCTCGCGGCGACGACCGGCAATTCGATCACGTACACGATGTCCGTGCCGTCCGGCGCGAGCAATCTCGTGTTCCAGATCTCCGGCGGCACCGGCGACGCCGATCTCTACGTGCGTTTTGGCTCGGCGCCCGGCACCGCGGCCGGCACGTACGACTGCCGTCCGTACCTCAGCGGCAACAACGAGACCTGCACGTTCGCATCGCCCTCGTCCGGGACTTGGTACGTGACGTTGCGCGCGTACTCGACGTTCTCCGGCGTCACGCTGCGCGGCAGCTACTCGACCGGCGGAGGCGGCGGAAACGTGCTGCAGAACGGCGTTCCGGTGACAGGGCTCGCTGCGACGACCGGCAACTCGCTGAACTTCACGATGAGCGTTCCGTCGGGCAGGTCGAACCTCGTGTTCCACACGCAAGGCGGAACGGGCGATGCCGATCTCTATGTGCGCTTCGGCTCGCCGCCGACGACGTCGACGTACACCTGCCGCTCGTGGGCGGTCGGCAACACGGAGACGTGCACGATCGCGGCGCCGTCGGCCGGTACCTGGTACGTGATGGTGCGCGCGTATTCGACGTTCTCCGGCGTGACGCTGACGGGCAGCTACACGCCTTGACGGATCGACAAGCGCGCTTCCTGCGCGCTAGTCGATCGAACGACGCAAGCCAGGCTTGCGTACGTTCTCCGAAAGCCGATCGTTTGCGCGATCGGTTTTCGAGCAGGCCATCCGTGGCCTGCATCGGCAGGCTGTTCAACAGCCTGCCAAGTCCACCCGGAAGATCCGAAAGGATCGGGCCAAGGACGGCATGGCGACGGCGGCTCGACCGCCGTCGCCGATTTCCGGACCCCGGCGTTTTGCGTACCCCGCGCAGACGCCGTTTCACGCCGCGCTCAGCTCGCGGCTTCGCCTCGGGTAGGTGAGGGGAGGGCGACCCCGGTCCGCGAGGGCCGGGGTTTTTCTTGCCGGGGCGATCGATTCGCGGGGCGACAAAACCAAACCGCGCGAAGCCGCATCCAATGGCGGTCACGGTCGCCGGAACGTTCATGATGGCCAGCCTGCTTCGCGCGCTGCGTTCGCTACTGCGGACGCCAGGATTCGCCGCCGTCTCGATCGTCACGCTCGCGCTCGCGATCGCGTCGATCGGCACGCTGTTCGCGGTCGTCGACGCGGTGCTGCTGAAGCCGCTGCCGTATCCGGGCGCGGAGCGCATCATTCGCATCCTGCGCGATCAGGGCACGTGCACGGATTGCCCGATCTCGCGGCCCGCGTTGTTCGAATGGCAACAGCAATCGGGCGACGTATTCGAGGCGCTCGGCGCTTTCACCGGAATGAATGCGACGATGACCGGCGACGGCACGGCCGAGCAGCTGTCGGCCTCGCGCGTGACGCCGGAATTCTGGGACGTGTTCAAAGTGCCGCCGCTGCTCGGCCGCACGTTCACGGCCGCCGAGGACAAGGAAAACCGCGCGGTCGCGGTCATCTCCTACGGCTTGTGGCAGCGCCGTTTCGGAGGCGATCCCGCCGTGATCGGCTGGAAGTTCACGCTGAACGGTGAATCCGAGGAGATCGTCGGCGTGATGCCGAAGGGTTTCGCGTATCCGACCGCGGACGCCTGGCTGCCGACGCAGCTTGCGAGCGCGACGACCGATCGCGCGACGGCCTATCTCAACGTGATCGCGCGCCTTCGCGCCGGCGTGCCGCTCGACCGGGCGCGCCAGACGATGGCCGTGATCACGGCGCGCCAGGCGCACGATTTCCCGAAGGAGCACGAAGGGCTCGGCGCGAAGATGATGCCGTTGCAGGATCGCCTGACGAGCACCGTGAAGCCCGCGCTTTCGGTGATGTTCGCGGCCGCGGCGATGGTCGTGCTGATCGCGTGCGCGAATCTCGCGAACCTGATGCTCGCGCGCGCGCAGGTGCGCCGGCGCGAGCTTGCTGTGCGTTCCGCGCTCGGCGCGAGCCGCGGCTGGCTGATCTGGCATCTGACGGCCGAGTCGACCGTGATCGCGAGCATCGGTTCGGCGCTCGGCCTAGGCCTCGCGCTGATTGCGATCCATGTGCTGCCGAAGCTCGCGCCGGATCTCCTGCCCGACTACAACCCGCTCGAGATCGACGGCGTCGTCGTCGCGTTCGTCGCCGCGGTCGCGATCGTCGCGCTGCTCGCGTTCGGACTCGGTCCCGCTTGGCGCAGCGCGCGCGCCGATCCCGCGTCGGCGCTGCAGGACGAAGCGCGCGGCGGCGCGGGCGGACGCGTCAGCGCGCGCTCGCGCGCGGCGCTCGTGATCGGTGAAGTCGCGCTCTCGCTCGTGCTGCTCGCGGGCGCGGCGCTCCTGATCGAAAGCTCACGACGGCTCGCGAACGTCGATCCGACCGTCGACGTCGATCACGTGATCACCGCGAGCATCACGCTGCCGTCGATCCCGACCAAACCCGGCGAATCATCGGACGACTGGAATGCGAGACAACTCGCCGCGACGACTCCGCGCATCGACGCGCTGCTCGAACGGCTGCGCGCGATGCCCGAGCTCGAAACGGTCGCGTTCACGGACGCCGTGCCGTTGTCCGGACGCAGCAATACGAACTCCGGCATCAAGGTCGTCGGCCGCGAGTATCCCGGCGGCGAGTCGAAGATGCCGCTGATCGAATGGCGATTCGTGAGCTCCGATTACTTCCGCGTGTTCGGGCTCAAAGTGCTGCGTGGCCGCGCGTTCGCGGCCGAAGACAGCCATGGTCCCGGCATCACGAGTAACGTGCTCGTCAACGACGCGTTCGTGCGCACGTTCCTCGAAGGCGTCGATCCGATCGGGCAGCAGCTCGAGGTGCTCGGCGATCCGCCGAAGACGATCGTCGGCGTCGTCGCGAGCGCACGGCAGTGGGGACTCGACAGGGAACCGTCGCCCGAGGTGTATTTCCCGATCTACGACTGCATGGTCACGAGCGATCTCGAGATCGTCGCGAAGACGCGCGTCGCACCGGCGCTCGCGGCCGAGCCGCTCCGGCGTGCGCTGCGCGAAGCCGCGCCGGATCTTCCGGTGACGGCGGTGCGCACGATGGCCGAGATCGTGAGCGCCGGAAACACGATGCGCCGTTTCTTCTCGACGCTGATGATCGTCTTCAGCGGCGTCGCGCTCGTGCTCGCCACGGTCGGGCTCTACGGGCTCATCGCGTATTCGGTCGCGCAGCGCCGCATCGAGATCGGCGTGCGCATGTCGCTCGGCGCCGACCGCGCGCGCGTGTTGCGCATGATCCTGCGCCAAGGCCTCGTATTGGTCGGCGTCGGACTCCTGTTCGGCATCGTCGGCGCGCTGGCTCTGTCGAGGCTGCTCGGTTCGCTGCTCTACGGCGTCACGCCGCACGATCCGGTCGTGCTTGGGGTCGTCGCGCTCGTGCTGCTCGGCACAGGCGTGCTCGCGAGCGCCGTGCCGGCGTTGCGCGCCTCGCGCATCGCGCCGGTCGAGGCGTTGCGGCACGATTAGCACGAAAGCATGACGCTTGCGTGCTGCGATCGCCTGCGAGCTATTTTCAATAGGTACGGTGTCACGGCGCCCGGCGCTGCATATGCTAGATTGCGGCAGGCGGCAGCTGCGGGAGGGCCCCGCATGAACGTCTCGCGAATTTCGGCTCCGTTCGCCATGATCCTTGCAGCGTGGAGCGCGTCCGCGCAGATGCCGGATGTCGCCGTGACGACGCCGGATGCCACGATCGCGGTCGAGCCCGGACAACAAGTCGACGTTCCGCTGGTTTTCACGAACAACGCCGACGCGGAGTCTCCCGAAGTCGACTTCGTGATCACCCGGTTTCCCGAGTCGTATGTGCTCGAGCAACGCTCGATGCCGGAGTGCGGCGCGATCGTAGCCAGCCCGGAACTCGCCGGATGGCGGCAATTCCCGGTCGCGCCGATACCGGCAAGAAGCGCCCGCACCTGTGTCGTTCGCGTGCATCGCGCAGCCGATCAATTCGATAACGCGTTCGCCGACTGGTTCATCGACGAGACGAACAGCTGGGTCTACTTCGGGCTCGGCACGTTCGTCGATATCGGTATCGCAGCCGAACGCGTCGCGGTCGACGACGATCCCGACGGGACGATCCGGACGACCTATCGCATGGAGGCAACGAATCCGAGCGCGATCGACGTCGACCACGTGTTCGTCCAGTTCGGCCCCGTTTGCCCGCCCTCGACGATCGCCGTCGATGTCGATCCAGACGATGGCTGCGCTCTCGACGAGATCGGGTGCGCGTTCGGTGGCTCTTCCGCAGCCGCCGTTCGATTCTCCATTCCCGCCGGACAGGATCGTACGTGCGTCGTGCACCTCACCGCGCCGCCCGGCAGCGATACGCACATCGATGTCACCCGCCTCGGGGCAATGATCAATTCCTCGACGGGCGGAAGCATCGATGACGACAATGGAGACAACGACCATCTCGTGCTCGATCTCGCGGCCGGCGCGACCAACGTCAATCAGGAAGGCCTGAGCGGCACCTGGTACGACCCGGCGATGGGCGGACAGGGGATGGAGTTCACGTTCTCGCCGGACGATTCGAATCCGGGCGCCGGAACGTTCTTCGGTGCGTGGTACACGTACGACGCGGCCGGGGAACCGGACGGCGGTCAGCGCTGGTACTCGCTCCAGAGCGTTCTCATGGGCGACGCGGAGAGTCTCGCCTTCACGATCTATCAAAGCACCGGCGGTAATTTCAACGCACCGCCGCCGACGACCGCGCTCGCAGTCGGCTCCGGCATGCTGACGTTCGACACATGCACGACCGGCTCGTTCGCGTATTCGCTCGACGACGGACGCAGCGGCACGATTCCGCTACAACGCCTGATGCCGAACGTCGACTGCGTCGAGACCGGAGTGCCTTCGAATCCCGGAAGCGACTTCGGCCTCGGCGGCACGTGGTACGACGCCGGCATCGGCGGTCAAGGCGTGATGATCGAGATCAATCCGTCCGATCAACAGGCGTTTTTCGGCTGGTACACGTATGCGATCGAGGGCGAATCGGACGGAGCGGCCGGCCAACGCTGGTTCACCGCGCAATCGCCGTACGTCGTCGGCGCGCGAACGATGGAGATGACGCTCTACGTTTCGACCGGCGGCGCGTTCGACGCGCCAGGCGGCGTCACGACGACGCCGGTCGGCTCGGCGACACTGAGCTTCACGAGCTGCACGAACGCCGTGCTCGAATACGCGTTCACGGACGGCGAGCTCGCCGTCCGGAGCGGATCGATTCCGCTGACGCGTCTTGGCGCGGCGCCAGCGAGCTGTCAGGCGATCGCACAGTGACGCGGCGCGGCCAAGCGGCTCGGCGCTTCGCAGGCGCGCGCGAGCGTAGACTCGCGCTCTCATTGCGTCGCTTTCGTTCCCCGCTCGTCGCGAGCATGCTAGGAACGAACCCGGAGGCGATCCCATGAAACGCCTGATCCTTTTCGTTCTGCTGCTGGCCGTCACGTGGTCCGGCGCCGCTTTCGCGCAATCGTTCTTCGGCTGGTCGACCGTCAACGCGAATCTTCGTGCGGGGCCGGACATCGGTTATCCGCGCGTCGCGACGATTCCTGCGGGAGCGCGATTGCAGATCTTCGGCTGCCTCGACGGCTGGTCGTGGTGCGACGTGCAGTGGGGCCCGAATCGCGGCTGGATTTCGGCCGGGCTTGTCGAATCGGATTTCGGCGGAAGCCGCGTCATCGTGTACGACAACGGACCGCGGCTCGGTTTTCCGTTCGTCACGTTCGGATTCGACCTCTACTGGAACAGCCACTACCGCAATCGCTATTGGTATCGCGATCGCTCGCGCTGGCACGACTACCGTCCGCCGTCGCGCCGGGGTCCGCCGCCGGGATATCGGCCGCCGAACCAGCGCCCGCCCGCGCACCGCCCCCCGAATCATCGCCCGCCCGCGCATCGCCCGCCGCCGAACACGGGTCGCCCGCCTGGAGCGAAACCGCCCCCGTCGACGCGGCCGCCGTCGAACAACCGGCCTCCTTCGAACGGTCGGCCCCCTTCCAACGGGCGTCCGCCGTCAAATAGCCGGCCTCCTTCGAACGGGCGTCCGCCATCGAATAGCCGACCGCCATCGAACGGTCGGCCGCCCTCGAACACGAATCGTCCAGCGCCGCAGCCTCGATCGGGCGATCGTGGCAAGCCACCGCCGCGCAAGGATAAAGACAAGGACAAGCCGTGACGGGCGGGACGAAAAATCGCCGGGCATAAAAAACCCGCCTCTGGGGGCGGGTTCTTTCGCGATGCCGGCGCTTGCCGACATCCTCTGGTTGTGATGGCGCCCGAAGTTGGACTCGAACCAACGACCCTCTGATTAACAGTCAGATGCTCTAACCGGCTGAGCTATTCGGGCGAGCCGCCTATTTTCTTAGGCTGGCGCGTCGAGCGTCAAGCGGAAGGCTTGGGGTTCAGCCTCGCCTCGCAGGCTTGGGCCGCCGCCGCGGTCGGCTTGCCGCTGCGGACGCGGCCGGCGTTGTTGACGACGAGCGAGGTCGCGAGCTTTGCGCCGCGGCGGTCGCAGAGCGTCAGCGTGAGGTTCGATCCCGGCGAGGTGCCGTCGGCGTGGTAGGCGACCTTCGTGCGTCCTGCCGTGCTCGTGATCGCGACGCCTTCGGGCTGCGGATCGCCGGCCGAAATCAGCGTTTCGCCTTCATCGCGGTCGCCGTCCTGGTTCGCGTCGGCGAAGACGATCCAGCCGTGTTGCCATTCGGTCGAATGGTCACAATATTGCTGGTCGGCGCTCGGGCAGACGACGACGTTCCGGGTGCGGGTCACGGCTTCGATGCGCGCGGCGCTGAGCGCCGTCGTCAGCGTGTTGCGCGAGGTTTCGGCCGCATCGCGCTGAACGAGGCCGCCGAACGTCGGCGCGGCGATCGCGAGCAGGATCGAGATCAGCGCGAGCGTCATCAGAAGCTCGATCAGCGTGATGCCGCGGTTGTGGCGAATCGTCGTGTTCTTCATGGCGGGCTCCATCAGGGATGAATGAATCGATGGGCCGACATGCTAGGCATCGCATCGTGGCACGACGATCGCGCCGCGGCGGCCGTATCTGTAGGAAATGAACGACGCGATGCGCGCGAAGGCGCGACCCGGCGCGTCCTATACTTGGCAATGCAGGCAAGAT
>DASZWL010000427.1:0-1935 GCA_035546695.1 Rhodanobacteraceae bacterium
CACCGCCGAGCGTCGCAGCGACCAGAAGCGCTCGAGGATGATCGCGAGCGCGACCGCCGAAGAGATCAGGATCGGCAGCATCGCCCAGCCGCCGGCCATCAGGATTTCGAGCACGGGCCCACCTTCGGTTCGTTCGCCGGCCGAATCATAGCAGCGCGCGCCGGCGCGACTCTGCGACACGCGCCGCGTAACGCTGGCGGCGCGCCGGTTAGCGGCAAGATTTCCCGCGAGCCTGGACGCGGTCGTCGCCGCTCGCGCATGGTTTCAGGGAAACGGCAGCAGCGGCCCGCTCCGTTCGCGCCAGTAGCGGTCGCGCCGCTCGCGCTCGGCGCGAACGAGCGGCTTTCCGCCGGGTCCGAACGTGATCGTCAGCGCGCCGTCGATCGCCGTGACGCGCAACGGCACGTGCGCGTCGCGGAAGCGCTCGACGACTTCCGGATGCGGATGTCCGAAGCGATTGCGCCAGCCGGCCGAGACGATCGCGAGCACCGGCTTCAGCGCCGCGATGAAAGACGCGCTCGATGCGGAGCGGCTGCCGTGATGTGCGACACCGAGCACGAGCGGTGCGTCACCTTGATCAATTTCCGCGAGAATCCGCGGCTCGACGTGCGCGCTCGCGTCGCCCGGCAGCAATAGCCGCCCGTCGTTGCCCTCGACGAGCAGCACGCAAGAGCGGTCGTTGTCGCCGCGCGGATCGGATCGCCCGAGCGCTTCGGGCAAGGGCGACAGCACGCGGAAGCGGACGCCATCCCAATCCCACGAGTCGCCGGCGATGCATTGACGCAGCGCAACCGCGCTGCGGCCGGGCTCGCCGCCGACGAGATCGGCCTCGGGAAACGCGCGCGCGACTGCGGGCGCGCCGCCGGCGTGATCGTTGTCGCCGTGGCTGACCATGATGCGGTCGAGACGAGAGACGCCGAACGCATGCAGCGTCGGCAGCACGGCGGCCTTGCCGAGATCGAACTCCGACGGATAGCGCGCGCCCGCGTCGTACAGGAGCGAATGCGTGCGCGTGCGCACGAGCACCGAAAGTCCCTGGCCGACGTCGATGAACGTCGTCGCGAACGTTCCGTATGCCGGCGGCGCGTCGGCCGGCAGCACGATCGGCAGGAACAGCAGCGGTGCAAGCATGCGCGCCGGAACGCCGCGTGGAGACAGCAACCACGCCGCTCCGAGCATCGCCATCGCGAGTGCGACGGGGCCGCTCTCGGGAAGATAAAGATGGGCGCCCGGCAGCGCCGCGATGCGCTCGAACAACTGCCATTGCAGATGCGCGCAGCCGGCCGCGGCGACGAGCAGCGGCTTCGCCGCGAGCGGTATCGTCAGCAACGAAAGCAGCGCAAGCAGGCAAAGCGGCACGATGACGAAGCTGACGAACGGCACCGCGAAAAGGTTCGAGATCGCACCCGCCAGCGAAGCCTCGCCGAAGAACCAGATCGTCAGCGGCAGCAGCGCGATCGACATGACGATCTGCCCGATCGCAAGCTCGCGCGCGAAGCCGAAGATGCCGCGTCCCTGCGCAAGGCACGCGAGCAGGAATGCGACGCCGACGAACGAGAGCCAGAATCCCGCCGACAGCACCGCGAGCGGATCGACGGCGACGATCGCGGTCACGGCGAGCGCGAGCGCTTGCGGCGCGCTGCCGGCGCGTCGTCCGAGGCGCGCCGTCGCGACCGTCGCGATCATCAGCAGCGTGCGCAGCGTCGGCAGGCTGCCGCCGGCGAGCGCGCCGTAGAAGATGCCGGTCGCGAGTGCCGCGGGAAGCGCGATGGCCGACAGAGGGACGCGCAGCAGCCATCGCGGAAACAGGAAGCCGAATAGCCGGACCAGCAATGCGCCGAACGCGGCGGCGACGCCAACGTGGAAGCCCGATATCGCGATCAGATGCGGCACGCCGTTGATGCGCGCGACCTGCCAGTCGTCGTCGTCGAGCCC
>DASZWL010000428.1:0-2037 GCA_035546695.1 Rhodanobacteraceae bacterium
GGCGTCATTTTCCCGTTGAAGGGCAGCCATTCGCTCGGCCGCACGCCGTCGATCGCGACGTCCGAGCCGGGCCAGAACATCGTCGCCGCATGCCGCCCCTGCTTCTCGACGGAAACCCAGATCGGCTCGCCGCCCCACCACGCGGGATCGGCGATCGTCTTCGCATCCTTGTAGACGAAGCGCTTGCCGCTGACCGGATCGATCATGCGGTTGTTGACGATGCCGTGATGGTCCGGATAGAGCCCGGTGACGAGCGTGTAGTGGTTCGGGAACGTCAGCGTCGGGAACGACGGCTTCAGCGCGTCGGCTCTTACGCCGGTCGCCGCGAGCGAGGCGAGCGTCGGCGTCAGGCCGCGATCGAGATAATCCGCGCGGAATCCATCGATCGAGATCAGGATGACGGGCTCGGACGCGCGTTGCGCTTCGAGCTGCGCCGGGCCGCGCGACGCGCAGCCGGCGAAAAGGACGAAAAGCAGCGCCAGCAGGCGGCGGATCGTGGAGGACATGCGCGGCGGCTCGGCGAAAACGATCCGCCTATGGTGACGCAAGCGCGCGCTACAAGTCTCGCGCGCTTGCGTTACGGCCGAAGTTCCGCCGGGCTCACGCGTGCAACGCGTTCCCGATCTCGCCGTCGACGCGCGCCGTGCCGGGCAGGGCGACGAAGCGGCCGTCCGCGGCGTGCTGCTCGTAATTGCGATACATCTCGAGCAGCCCGCCGTAGAGATGCAGCGTGATCGACGTCCGACGCGTCGACGGGTTGCAGCAGCGATGCGCATGATCGCGCGTGCCGAGGAAAGCGCACGATTGCCCCTCTTCGAGCAGGGTCGTGCGGACGAACCGAGGCTGCACCGAGCCGTCGCCGTCCTCGACCAGCGCGTAATCGTCGACTCCGAGCGTTCCCTGCAGCACCCATTCGACGCCCCAGAGCCCGTCATGATCGTGGACCGGCGTCGTGTAGCCCGGCGGCCAGATCATGATGAGGCCGGTGTAGCGGCCGCTTCCTTCCTGGCCGAACAGCCAGCGCGTCAGCGTCGAAGGATTGCGGTCGCAGAGAGCGCGCAACGCGCGACGGTCGCGCGGCGAATACCACGCCGCGTCGCCCAGGCCCTGCTGCACGCGCTCGAGGTTGAAATCGCCTGATTCCAGGCGGGACGTCATGTATGCGCGAACGCTGCGCGTCACGTCGAGATCGATCGGCGTCATGCAGAAGCACCCCACATCTGCGAACCGTCTACCGGCGGGCGCAGTCCATCACAGGCGCCGTTAAACGCTCGCTAAGAGCGCGAGGACTGCTTCTTCACCACGCGCCGCATGCGGTGCAATGGCTTCAGCAATGTCTCGTTATCGCTTGATATCGAATGGATTCCGCGACGCCTTCGGATGTCAGGAATCGAAGCCGCTCGCGAACAGGCGGTCGGCCGGAGCGAACGTCGCGCGGACCATGCTGACGTAATCGAGGCCGTTGGAGTTGTCCTCGAAGAACGTGCGGCCGAACATCAGCACGGATTCGCCGTCGGCCGCGATCGCGTGCAGCTGATCGTAGTCGCCGCTCTGGCCCGTACCGCTCGGATCGGCGATCGTGTAGCCGCGCCAGCCGGCATCGCCGAAGCTCGTGTCGAGGACGCCGTTCCGGTCGGTGCGCATCAGCACGAACTGCGTGCGATGCTCGATCGCGAACGGAAATGCGGTCGTTGCGAGCAGGATCGATCCGTCGTTGCGCAATGTCACTGCATCGCTTCCCTCGAAGAACGATCCCAGCGACGTGTTGCCGAAATCGTAGAGTCTCATGCCGAATGCGTTGGCGACCGTGCCGTCGTTGCCGAGGCGCGTCAGCAGCAGGCAACAGCCGACGCGTCCGCTGATCGACAATCCGGCGACGACGAGCGTGCCGTCGGCATCGATCGCGAGCGCGGTGGCCTCGATGCCGGACTGACCCGACGGCGGATCGAGATCGACGATCGCGCCGCCGTTCCATTCCGGGTCGAGCTCGCCCGATTCGGTCAGCGCGGCGACGACGAGATTCGGTCCGCTCGTGTT
>DASZWL010000429.1:0-2458 GCA_035546695.1 Rhodanobacteraceae bacterium
CATTTCATGTCGGCGATCTTCGCCTGGATCATCTGGAACGAGCCGATCGGATGGCCGAACGCCTTGCGCTCGCGCGTCCATACGACGCTCGCCTCGTACGCGGCGCGCGCGAGGCCGACTGCTTGCGAGGCGATGCCTATACGGCCGGCGTCGAGCACGCCCATTGCGATCGCGAAACCCTTGCCCTCGGGTCCGAGCATGTCTTCCTTCGCGCAGACGTAATCGTTGAATTCGATCTCGCACGTCGCCGACGCGCGGATGCCGAGCTTCGGCTCGGTCTTGCCGGCATGGAAGCCCGGCTTCGCCGTGTCGATCAGGAATGCCGATACGCCTTTCGCGCCGACGCCGGGCGTCGTGATCGCGAACAGCACGATGTACTTCGCGACGGGGCCCGACGTGATCCAGCTTTTCTTTCCGTTGATGACCCAGTCGCCGCCGTCGTTCTTCGTCGCGCGCGTGTGCATCGCGGACGCGTCCGAGCCCGATTGCGGCTCGGTCAGCGCATACGCGCCGATCGCCTCGCCCGAAGCGACCGCGCGGACGTATTTCTGCTTCTGCTCCTCGGTGCCGTACTTCAGGATGCCGTTGCAATAGAGCGAATTGTTGACCGACATGATCGTCGAGTGCGCGCAGTCGGCCGCAGCGATCTCGATCATCGCGAGCGCGTACGCGACGGGATCTTGCCCCGCGCCGCCGTATTCGTGCGGCACCTCGATGCCCATGAGGCCGAGCTGGCCCATCTCCCGGATGTTCTCGAGCGGAAACTCGCCGGACTTGTCGAACTCGGCCGCGACCGGCGCGATGCGCTTCTGCGCGAAATCGCGCGCGATGGACTGGATCGAGAGCTGGTCTTCGGTGTAGCGGAAATCCATGGCGAGGCTCCTGGTTTCGTCGTTCCGCACTTGTTTCGTCGTTCCCGCGAAAGCGGGAACCTGGTGCCTTGCGCTCCAGCCACCGAAGGCGCTGGGTCCCTGCTTTCCCGGGGACGACGAAGTCAAGGGTTGCGAGCCGCGTATTTTACCGGTTCCGCGTTATCGACGTGCGGACACGGATTTTCAGCGCACCGGCTCCGTGAAACCACACGGCGCACCACGCACGCGTTGATCGAGCATCCACGGCAGCAGCTCGGGCTCCGCATACGCGCGATGCCAGATCACGTGATCGCCTTCCGGATACTCGGTATAACGCGGACGACCGCCCATCTCGCGCAACGCGCGCACGACCGTGCGCGAGCCGACCATCGCACCGCCGTAGCCGGTCTCGATGTTCGTGTCGTTGTCCTTCGCGCCGTGGAAGATCCATTGCGGCACGTCGCGGATCGGCGCGAGTCCGGAGATCTCGGTCATGCCGGACATCGGCACGCCGGCGGCGAAGCATGCGGGCCAGGTCTTCAACGCGTCCCAGACGCCGGTGCCGCCGTCGGAGATGCCGGTCAGGATCACGCGGCGCGGATCGATCGGCCAGCGCGCAAGCGCATCGTGCACGACGGCCTCGACGCGCGCCGGAGGCCAGTACGCGCCGGTCGTCTGCGGCGCCGCGTAGACGATCGGCACGCCGCCGGCGATCGCCTGATCGATCAGCTCCATCGAGCCGTTGCCGTAGCCGGCGAGCTGCGATTTGTTGTCGGTGCCGTCCTGCCAGTCGCCGTGCAGGAACACGATCAGCGGGAGCTTTTCGCCGTCGCGCCGGCCGGGCGTTTCGATCGCACGGTAAGGCACCGCGAGCGCATCTTGCGTCCGATATTTGCCGAGCTCGGCATCCTCGACCGCGCGCACGTTCGCCGCTCCGAATGCGACGGAGAGACAAACGATGGCGAGGAAACAGCGCGCGCGAAACGGCATCGATGCCGCGAGCATAGCGGCCCTCTTCCGGCCTCGCACCCGCCGTGCCGTTGACCTCGGCGCGTGCGGCCGCTACGCTAGCATTTATCTTTCGATCAAGATAAAGCGATAAAAAGCGCTCCGATGCTCGATCTCGCCGCCACCTCGGCGCTGCTGCGGCTCCTGTCCGATCCGACGCGCGTGCGCCTGCTCGCCTTGCTCGAGCGCGAGGAGCTGACGGTCGCGGAGCTCTCGGCGATTCTCAGGCTCGCGCAGCCGCGCGTATCGACGCATCTCGCCAAGCTCAAGGAAGCCGGGCTCGTACGCGATCGCCGCGCCGGCGTTTCGTCGTACTACCGCTACAACAGCGAGATCGATCCGCGCGAGAACGCGCTGCTAGTCGCACTGAAGGAAGGTGTCGACGACGCGCTGCTCCGCGACGACGAGGCGCGCCTGCCCGGCGTGCTGGCAAAACGCGCGCACGCCGAAGGCTGGGCCGACACCGTCGCCGGCGACATGGAACGGCACTACTCGCCGGGACGAACCTGGGAAGCTCTCGCGCGCGGCATGCTCCAGCTCATCGAGACCGGCGACGTGCTCGACGTCGCGTCGGGCGACGGCGTGCTCGCGGAATTGCT
>DASZWL010000430.1:0-3020 GCA_035546695.1 Rhodanobacteraceae bacterium
GCTTTCGGGCAGGTCGATGTGCAACGCGAGCGCGCGCAGGACGCGCGAACCGAGCCGGTCGAGCGCATCGTAGAGCCCGTATCCGGCCGGCCTGAACTCCGGGATCTCGCTCGGCCAGACGTTCGGCGCCATGACGTCCGCGTACTTCGAATCGCGCGGGATCTCGCGGCCGACGTGCCAGAACTCCTTGAGATCGGGATAACGCGAGTCTTTCGCCGTTTCGATGCCGAACGGCGTGTAGCCGCGCGCGCCACCGGCGCCGGCGAGGTGGTATTTCATCTTGATTTCGGCCGGCAGCGCGAAGAAGCGCCGGAACGCGTCGTAAGCGCGATCGATCAGCGATTGCGCGATGCCGTGGCCGCGGATGCCGGCGAATCCCCATTCACGATATGAAGCGCCGAGCTCGGCGACGAACGCATCGCGATCGGTATCGTAGCGGCGGATGTCGAGCGTCGGGATGCGCGAAGTCATGCGCGCATTCTATCGCGACGTGGTTCCCTCTCTAGTTTGCGGGGAAAGGTCGGTGCGAGGGCGATCTTGGTTCCACCATAGGGTGGGCCTTGGCCCACCTGATAAAACGGTGGGCCGAGGCCCCCCTATGGTGAAGCTTCCCTCATCCGCCTTCGGCACCTTCTCCCGCAAGCGGGAGAAGGAACAGCATGCGTCGCTTCAACATCAGGCGGCGACTTTCGCGGCCGCTGCTTTCACCGCGTCGGCAAGCTCGCTCGACAACCGCTGCACGAGCGCATCGTCCGCCGCCTCGACCGTCACGCGCACGAGCGGCTCGGTTCCCGATGGCCGCAGCACGACGCGTCCCTGCCCTTCGAGCTCGCTGCGCACGCGTTCCAGCACGCGCTGCACGTCGACGTCGGCGACGAGCGCCGCTCCGCCGGCGACCTTGATGTTGACCGTCGTCTGCGGAACCTTGCGCATGCCGGCTACCGCTTCGTCGAGACGCTGGCCGCCACGCGCGAGCGCGTCGAGCACCTGCAGCGCGCTCACGATCGCGTCGCCGCTCGTCGTCCGGTCGAGCGTCAGGATGTGGCCCGAGGTCTCGCCGCCGAGCACGCCGCCGTTCTCTTTCAGAAGCTGCAGCACATAGCGGTCGCCGACGTTCGCGCGCAAGAATGCGACGCCGAGCTCGCGCATCGCGCGCTCGAGCCCGTAGTTGCTCATCAGCGTGCCGACGAGCGGTCCACGCAGGCGTCCGTTCGCGTGCCAGTCGCGCGCGAGCACGTAGAGCAATTCGTCGCCGTCGACGAGCTTGCCGCTTGCGTCGACCATCTGCACGCGATCGCCGTCGCCGTCGAACGCGATGCCGAGATCGGCGCCGGCCGCGACGACCGCGCGCGCGAGTGCCGCGGGTTTCGTCGAGCCGACTTCGTGATTGATGTTGAGCCCGTCCGGCCGGTTGCCGATCGACTCGACCTCGGCGCCGAGCTCGGCGAACACCTTCGGCGCGATCTGGTACGTCGCGCCGTGCGCACAATCGAGCACGATCGAGAGCCCGCGCAGGCTGAACGACGCCGGCACCGTCGACTTGCAGAATTCGGCGTAGCGCGCCGCGGCGTCCTCGATGCGGACGACCTTGCCGATCGCGCGCGATTCGACGGTCGCGAACGGCGCTTCGAGCTCGCGCTCGATCGCAAGCTCGACGTCGTCGTCGAGCTTCTCGCCCGCCGCCGAGAAGAACTTGATGCCGTTGTCCTCGTGCGGATTGTGCGAGGCGCTGATGACAATCCCGGCGCTCGCGCGAAGGCTGCGCGTGAGATACGCGACGGCCGGCGTCGGCATCGGACCCAGCAGACGCACATCGGCGCCGGCCGCGACGAGTCCCGCTTCGAGCGCCGATTCGAACATGTAGCCCGAGACGCGCGTGTCCTTACCGATGACGACGGTCGCCTTGCGGTTCGGCGCGGCGAGCACGGCGCCGGCGGCGCGACCGAGCTTCAGCATGAATTCCGCGGTGATCGGCCATTCGCCGACGCGGCCGCGGATGCCGTCGGTGCCGAAGTATTTGCGCGCGGTCATGGAAAAGCCGGGATTCGGGATTCGAGATCGGGGATGACCGCGTCGGCAAGCATCATGCTACTGCGCATCCCGAATCCCCAATCCCGAATCCCGGCTTTGTTTCAATCGCCCATCTGCTTCTGCCGATGCTCCCAGCGCTCCTGCGCATCGAGCGACAGCGTCGCGATCGGACGCGCTTCGAGGCGCTCGAGGCCGATTTCCTCGTCGGTCTCCTCGCAGTAGCCGTAGCGGCCTTCCTCGATGCGCTTCAGCGCCTTGTCGATCTTCGCGATCAGCTTGCGGTAGCGATCGCGCGTGCGAAGCTCGAGCGAGTTTTCCGTCTCGCGCGTCGCGCGCTCGGCTTCGTCGCCGACGTCGCGCACTTCGTCGCGCAGGCTCTCGATCGTCTGGCGGCTTTCCTCGACGAGATCCTCGCGCCATTTGCTGAGCTTGCGCCGGAAGTATTCGAGCTGGCGCGGGCTCATGTATTCCTCTTTCGCCGTCGGCTTGTAGCCGTTCGGCAGTTCGATGCGGACCGTCGTCGGCAGCGCATAGCGGCCGTCCTGCATGGTCACGCCCGTATCGGTGGCCGGCGCGACCGCGCGCGCCTTGGCTCCCTTTGTCGTCGATGTCGATGTCGCTGTGGAAACTGCCGAAGGTTTGCTCGTGCTCACTGACTTCCCGGACTGCTTTTCGGTCGTGCTGGATTTCGCTGCCTGCTGTTTCGACGCGGCGACGGGCTTCTTCGTCGCGGGGACGGGTTTCACCGTCTTCGCGGGTTTCGCAGGTTTCGAGGGTACCGCCTTCGCGGCGCTCTTCGCGGCCGGCTTCGCCGGCTTGCCCGCGCTTTTCTTCGAGATCTTCGCGGACGGCTTCGCCCTCGCCGCAGCTTTCGGCGCCGCCTTGCGCACCTTGCTCGCGGCGCTTTTCGCGCGCGGCGCGGGCTTCGCTTTTTTTGCGTGGCCGGCGGCTGCCGGCTTCTTCGTTGCCATTGCTTGCGTCCACCTCGT
>DASZWL010000431.1:0-6827 GCA_035546695.1 Rhodanobacteraceae bacterium
GTCTTGATCAGCTCGATCATCTCGTCGATGTTCGCGAGCGCGACCGTCAGGCCTTCGACGACGTGCGCACGAGCGCGCGCCTTGCGGAGATCGAAGATCGTGCGCCGCGTGACGACTTCGCGCCGATGACGGATGAACGCGTCGAGGATCTCGCGCAGGCTCAGCGTGCGCGGCTGGCCGTCGACGAGCGCGACCATGTTGATGCCGAACGTGACCTGCAGTTGCGTCTGCTGGAACAGATTGTTCAGCAGCACCTCGGCCGACGTGTCGCGGCGCACTTCGATGACGATGCGAAGGCCGTCCTTGTCCGACTCGTCGCGCAAGCCGTCCTGCGAGATGCCTTCGAGCTTCTTCTCCTTGACGAGCTCGGCGATCTTCTCGATCAGCCGCGCCTTGTTCACCTGATACGGGATCTCGGTGACGATGATCGTCTCGCGGCCGTTGTCTTCGGTCTCGATCTCGGCCTTCGCGCGGACGAGGATGCGCCCGCGCCCGGTCTTGTACGCTTCGACGATACCCGCCGCGCCGTTGATGATGCCGGCGGTCGGGAAATCGGGGCCCGGCACGAGCTGCATCAGCTGATCGAAACCGAGCTCGGGATCGTCGATCAGCGCGATGCACGCCGAGACGATCTCCGAGAGATTATGCGGCGGAACGTTCGTCGCCATGCCGACCGCAATGCCGGCCGAGCCGTTGACGAGCAGGTTCGGCACGCGCGTCGGCAGCACCGACGGTTCCTGCTCCTTCTCGTCGTAATTCGGGACGAAATCGACCGTTTCCCTGTCGAGATCGGCAAGCAGCTCCGACGAAAGGCGCTCGAGACGGCATTCCGTGTAACGCATCGCCGCCGCGTTGTCGCCATCGATCGAGCCGAAGTTGCCCTGCCCGTCGATCAAGGGATAGCGCAGCGAGAAATCCTGCGCCATGCGGACCAGCGTGTCGTAGATCGACGAGTCGCCGTGCGGGTGATACTTACCCATGACGTCGCCGACGATGCGCGCGCATTTGACGTACGGGCGGTTCCAGACGTTGTTCGCTTCCTGCATGCCGAACAGCACGCGACGATGCACCGGCTTCAAGCCGTCGCGGACGTCGGGGAGCGCGCGCCCGACGATCACGCTCATCGCATAGTCGAGATAGCTCTGCCGGACTTCGTCCTCGATGTTGACGCGAATGACTTCTTTGGCCAGCTCAGCCATCAGGCTTTTCTTCCTGGAGAACCGCTCGTTTTTCGGCGCGCGTTCCGCAACAGACGAGGGAAGCTCATCGCCGCCGTCATTCCCGCGAAAGCGGGAATCCATGTCGATTTTTTCAATGGATGCCCGCTTTCGCGGGCATGACGCCGGGAGGTGTTTTTTTCCGAGCTTCCCGCGGTCGTTTGCGGGCTCGCGAAGGGAACGCGAAATTGTAACACAAACGACCCGGAAAAGTGCCCGAATTTCCCTGATTTCTAGGGGACTTAGCGATGCTTTACAGCATCGTCCCGAAGCCCCGAGGAAGGAAGCCTTCAGGACGTCGCGGATTCGCTCTCGGGCGTCCTGAAAATCCAGTATTTCGAGCTCAGGAAGTTGACCGCCGCGCCGGCGACGGAGCCTGCCGCGACACCGATCGCCGGCCATTCGCGCACGATCGCGAACATCGCGACGCAGGCCGCGTACGCGCCGTAGTTGAACGCGAATCCGCCGGCCATCGCGACGATGTAGCGGATCAGCTGGCGGCGTCGGCTGCCGTTACCGCCCTTGCCGGCGAACGTGATCTTACGGTTGAACGCCCATGTCGTCGTCGCGGCGCAGAGGAACGAGACGAGACGCGCCTCGTACGGATTGACGTTCCATTCGCGCACGAGGAACTGCACGATGCCGGCGTCGACGACGAAGCCGAGCACGCCGCTGACGGTGAAGAGCAGGAGTTCCTTGCGCAGCGCCACGCGTCGACGGCCGTCCGGATCAGGACTTCGCCGCGGGTGCGCCGAACAGCGCCTTCATGCGATCCGCGTCGGGTTTCTCGACGACGCCGCGCTCGGTCACGATGACGTCGATCAGCGCCGCCGGCGTCACGTCGAAGACCGGATTCCACGCCCTCGCGCCGGCGACGACGGTCGGCCGTCCGCCGAACGAGAGCATTTCTTCCGGCGAGCGCAGCTCGATCTCGATCGCGGCGCCGTCCGGCGTCGCCATGTCGATCGTCGAAGAAGGCGCGACGACCATGAAGCGAACGCCGTGATGCCGCGCCGCGATCGCGAGCTGGTACGTGCCGATCTTGTTCGCGGTGTCGCCGTTCGCGGCGATGCGATCGGCGCCGACGACGACCCATTGCACGGCGCCCGTTCGCATGAGATGCGCCGCGGCGGAATCGGCGATCAGCTGCGCCGGGATGCCTTCGCGGACGAGCTCCCACATCGTGAGCCGCGCGCCCTGCAGCCACGGCCGCGTCTCGCCCGCGAACACGCGCGCGATGCGTCCTTCGCTGTAACCCGCCCGGACGACGCCGAGCGCGGTGCCGAAGCCGGCCGTCGCGAGCGAGCCCGTGTTGCAATGCGTGAGGACACCGACGTTCTGGCCGAGCAATGCCGCACCGAGCTCGCCCATGCGGCGGTTCGCGGCGAGATCTTCCTGCTCGATCGCTTGCGCCTCGCGTTCGAGCGCTTCGACGCCGCCGCCGCGCGCGCCGGCCATGCGATCGAGCGCCCACATGAGATTGACCGCGGTCGGACGCGCGGCGCGAAGCTCGACGAACGCGGCATCGAGCGCCGCTTCGCCTTGTCTCGCGGCGAGCGCGATGCCCCACGCCGCCGCGATGCCGATCGCGGGAGCGCCTCGGACCGCGAGATCGCGTATCGCCGCCGCGACTTCGGATGCGCTCCGGCATTCGATGTACGTTTCCTCGACCGGCAGCTTGCGCTGATCGAGCAGGCGCAGTCGGTCGCCCTGCCAGATCACGGCGCGGATCGTGTCGTGCGAAGCGGCGGCGGTCGGGGTCACGAAGCGGCAGGTACGCTGGGCTTTGCGGCAGCGCAGGTTAGCAGCGCGGCGGGGTTTATGCGATCGGTCCGAATCGCGAAGCGGCCGTCCACGACCGCGTTCCTGATGGTCCAACATCGATCCTTCATGTGACGACGTGACTAGCGCTGACTCTCAGTTGTGGTCCCTTCTCCCGCTTGCGGGAGACAAAACGGCAGGACTGCCGTTTTGCACGGCGAAGCCGCCCGAAGGGTGAGCGCCATGGATGGCGCGAATGAACGTGCCGGCAGGCGGATGAGGGAAATCTGGGTATGTCGTCTCAAGCTTTCCCTCACCCGCGCCTTCGGCGCGACCTCTCCCGCAAGCGGGAGAGGTGAAAACCGAGATTCGACGCTGATCAGGTATCCCGACCTCATACCCTGCGAAGCCCAAACCGGGCAGAATCCGCGCGATGGGCAAGCTGACGCATCTTGAGCGACTCGAAGCCGAGAGCATCGACATCCTGCGCGAGGCGGTCGCCGAGTCCGAGCGTCCGGTCATGCTGTATTCGATCGGCAAGGACAGCTCGGTCATGCTGCACCTCGCGCGGAAGGCGTTCTATCCGTCTCGTCCGCCGTTTCCGCTGCTGCACGTCGACACGACCTGGAAATTCCGCGCGATGTACGAATTCCGCGATCGCATGGCCGCGGAATCCGGCGTGCAACTGCTCGTGCACCGGAATCCCGAGGCCGTGAAGCTCGGCATCAATCCGTTCACGCACGGCTCGGCGCTGCACACCGATGTCTGGAAAACGCAGGGATTGAAGCAGGCGCTCGACGAGTACGGTTTCGATCTCGCGTTCGGCGGCGCGCGCCGCGACGAGGAGAAATCGCGCGCGAAGGAGCGCGTGTTCTCATTCAGGAGCGCGCAGCACCAGTGGGATCCGAAGAACCAGCGTCCCGAGCTCTGGCGCCTCTACAACACGCGCAAGAACCGCGGCGAGAGCATCCGCGTGTTTCCGCTCTCGAACTGGACCGAGCTCGACATCTGGCAGTACATCGAGAGCGAGAAGATCGATATCGTGCCGCTCTACTTCGCGGCCGAGCGCCCTGTCGTCGAGCGCGACGGCGTCCTCATCATGGTCGATGACGAGCGCATGCCCTTGCGCGACGGCGAGAAGCCCGCGATGCGGCGCGTGCGCTTTCGCACGCTGGGCTGCTATCCGCTGACCGGCGCGATCGAATCGGATGCCGACACGCTGCCGGCGATCATCCGCGAGATGGCCGCGTCGCGAACGACCGAGCGGCAGGGACGCGTGATCGATCACGACGCGAGCGGGTCGATGGAGAAGAAGAAGAAGGAGGGGTATTTTTGAAAGCCGGGAATGGAGAATCGGGAATGGGGAATCGATGCGTGCAACGCGCTGGGGCGGATCGCAAGCCTGCCGATGCCGCATTGGTGCTGCTCGTTCCATCTCGACGATTCCCTATTCCCGATTCCCCATTCCCGGCGCGCCCATGAAACCTTCCCTCGTATCGGCCGACGCCGCGGAGCGCACCACCGACCTCCTCCGCTTCATCACCTGCGGCAGCGTCGACGACGGCAAATCGACGCTGATCGGCCGCCTGCTCTACGAATCGAAAGCGCTGCTCGACGATCAGCTCGAAGCGCTCGGCGCCGACTCGAAACGGTTCGGGACGCAGGGCGACGCGCTCGATTTCGCGCTGCTCGTCGATGGCCTCTCGGCCGAGCGCGAGCAAGGTATCACGATCGACGTCGCGTACCGCTTCTTCGCGACCGCGCGGCGCAAGTTCATCGTCGCCGATACGCCGGGACACGAGCAGTACACGCGCAACATGGTCACCGGCGCGTCGACGGCCGATCTCGCCGTGATCCTCGTCGATGCGCGCAAGGGCGTCCTGACGCAGACGCGAAGGCACAGTTATCTCGTCTCGCTGCTCGGCATCAAGCGCGTGGTGCTCGCGGTCAACAAGCTCGATCTCGTCGGCTACTCGCGCGAGGTCTTCGACGCGATCGAGCGCGACTACCGTGCATTCGCCGCGAAGCTCGGCTTCGAGGCGATCGTCGCGATCCCGCTCTCGGCGCTCGGCGGCGACAACGTGACGGGCCCGAGCGCGAACACGCCTTGGTACGACGGTCCCTCGCTCATCGAGCATCTCGAAACCGTCGAGATCGCGCCGAGCGCGACGACGACGCTGCGCATGCCGGTGCAATGGGTCAACCGGCCCGATCATGCGTTCCGCGGATTCTCGGGGCGCCTCCTCGGCGGAAGCGTGCGGCCGGGCGATGCGGTGCGCATCCTGCCTTCGGGAAAATCCTCGCGCGTCGCGCGCATCGTGACGCTCGACGGCGATCTCGAAGAGGCGGTCGACGGTGAGTCGGTCACGCTGACGCTCGCCGACGAGATCGACATCAGCCGCGGCGACGTCATCGCCTCGCCGGACGATCCGCCCGGCCTAGCCGACCAGTTCGAGGCCAGCATCGTCTGGATGAGCGAGGACGCGATGCTGCCCGGGCGGCCGTATCTCGTGAAGATCGGCGCGACGACCCAAGGTGCTTCGCTCGGCCAGCCGAAATACGTCGTCGACGTCAACAGCCTCGAGCATCTCGCCGCGAAGACGCTGCATTTGAACGAGATCGGCGTCTGCAATCTCACGCTCGACCGCGCGGTCGCGTTCGACGCCTACGCCGACAACCGCGACATGGGAAGCTTCATTCTCATCGACCGCTTCACGAACGCGACCGTCGGCGCCGGCATGCTGCACTTCGCGCTGCGCCGCTCGCAGAACATCCACTGGCAGGCGACCGAGATCGACAAGGATGCGCGAGCGCGCCAGAACGGCCATCGTCCGTGCGTGCTCTGGATGACCGGCCTTTCCGGCAGCGGCAAGTCGACGATCGCGAACATCGTCGAGCGCGAACTGCACGCGCTCGGCGCGCGCACGTACCTGCTCGACGGCGACAACGTGCGACACGGGCTCAACAAGGATCTCGGCTTCACGGCGGCCGATCGCGTCGAGAACATCCGCCGCGTCGGCGAGGTCGCCAAGCTCATGGTCGACGCGGGCCTCATCGTCATCACCGCGTTCATCTCGCCGTTCCGCTCGGAGCGCAGGCTCGCGCGCAACATGGTCGAGGATCGCGAGTTCGTCGAGATCTTCGTCGACACGCCGCTCGCCGTCGTCGAGCAGCGCGATCCGAAAGGCCTGTACAAGAAGGCACGCCGAGGCGAGCTCAAGAACTTCACCGGCATCGATTCACCGTACGAGATTCCCGAGACGCCGGAGCTGCACATTCATGCCGACAGCACGACGGCCGAAGCGGCGGCGGCGCGGATCGTCGACTACCTGCGCGAGTGCGGCGTGCTTTCGCGAGGGTAGGCACGCGCTGAGCCCCGGAGGATTGGAATCGCCTATAGTCGGCTACGATCTCATCGCGAAAACTTTCTTTGCTCGTCATTCCGGCGAAGGCCGGAATCCGGTTTTTGAGGCGCTACAAGCTGGATCCCGGCCTCCGCCGGGATGACGAGCAAACAAAAATCCAACGGAGGAGCGTACCGATGAACCTCGAAGGCAAGCGCGTCGCCGTCACCGGCGCTTTCGGCTCGCTCGGCCTCGCGACCGTCGCGACGCTCGACGCAGCGGGCGCGCGCGTCGCCGCGATCGATCGCGCGGACGCACCGCCGCGGCCGTTCTCGCAGGCGAACGTGCATGCGATCGGCGGCGTCGATCTCGGCGATGCGAAAGCGGCCGAAGACGCGATCGCGCGAAGCGCTGCCGCGCTCGGCGGGCTCGACGCGCTCGTCAACATCGCCGGCACGTTCCGCTGGGAGAAGATCGAAGGCGGCGCGCTCGATACGTGGGATCT
>DASZWL010000432.1:0-1678 GCA_035546695.1 Rhodanobacteraceae bacterium
GAGCCGGCGCGGGAAAATCCGGGCCGGCTTCGCATCGACTGAGGGACGGGCGCTTCGGCGCCCGTTCTCATTTTGGACGGCCGAACGGATTCCTGCCGAGCGCGCCGAGCACGATCATGACAGCACCGATGCCGCCGATGGCGCCCGATACCTGGCCGACCGTCTGCATCAGCGCCTGAGGATCGTTCGACGATCCCGCGGCCGACGCCATGTAGAAAAAGAATCCAGCGGCGGCGCCGATCATGACGATACCGACGACGATGAAACGCGTGTTCCGGCTACGCATCGCTCGCTTCTCCTGGGTTCGATAAGCCACACGCATTCCGGGAAACGGCTGCGCAAGCGGACATCGTGCCGCCGCCGCTCTCTTTCCCACAGGCTCGCCGGGGTTGTACACAGGCTTTTCAACAGTTCGCGCCGGGTTGTCCACCGTGAGAGCCGGGTTATCCACCGCATATTCGCTGCGCTGTCCTATCGCAGGATCTGAGAGCGTGTCCTAGTATCACTGGCCCTGTCCTCACCGCGAATCCCGTCGATGGCGGCCCTCTCCGAGCGCAAATCCGCATCCAACGTCGAGGCCCTGCGCGTCCCGCCGCACTCGATCGAGGCCGAGCAGGCCGTGCTCGGCGGGCTCATGCTCGCGCCGGATTCGTGGGACAAGGTCGCGGACAAGCTCACCGAGCACGATTTCTACCGGAAGGATCACCGGATCATCTACCGCGCGATCGGCGAGCTCTCCGAGAAGGGCATGCCGTACGACGCGGTGACGCTCGGCGAATGGTTCCAGTCGCAGAACCTCGCCGATCTCGTCGGCGGCGCGAGTTATGTCATCGAGCTCGCGAACGCGACGCCGAGCGCGGCGAACATCGTCGCGTACGCCGACATCGTGCGCGAGAAATCAGTGCTGCGGCAGCTGATCGACGCCGGCACCGAGATCGCCGGCGATGCGTTCCTGCCGGAAGGAAGATCCAGCCAGGAATTGCTCGAAGTCGCCGAGCAGAAGGTCTTCCACATCGCCGAAGCCGGCGCTCGCGGGCGCAAGGGTTTCGTGACGATGCGCGCAGCGGTCAAGGATGCTTTCCAGATCCTGCACCAGCGCTACGAGAGCAAGGGCTCGGTGACGGGTCTCGCGACCGGCTTCGCCGATCTCGACGAGATGACGGCCGGGTTGCAGCCGTCCGACCTCATCATCGTCGCGGCACGCCCGTCGATGGGCAAGACCGCGCTCGCGATCAACTTTGCCGAATACGCGGCGATCCAGAAGAAGAAAGCCGTCGCGGTGTTCTCGATGGAGATGTCGGCCTCGCAGCTCGCGCTGCGCCTCATCTCATCGCTCGGCAGCATCAACCAGCAGCACCTTCGCACCGGCGATCTCGCCGAGGAGGAATGGCCGCGCGTGACGAACGCGATCACGTTTCTCTCGGATGCGAAGATCTTCATCGACGACACGCCGGCGCTGTCGCCCGGCGAATTGCGCGCTCGCGCCCGGCGCCTCAAGCGCGAGCACGATCTCGGGCTCATCATCATCGACTACCTTCAGCTGATGCAGGTGCCCGGAAACAAGGAGAACCGCGCCACCGAAATTTCCGAAATCTCGCGCAGCCTGAAGGCGCTCGCGAAGGAGCTCGACATTCCGGTCATCGCGATCTCGCAGCTGAACCGCTCGCTGGAGCAACGC
>DASZWL010000433.1:0-4876 GCA_035546695.1 Rhodanobacteraceae bacterium
CGTCAACGCGGTCGCTTTCGATCTCGCCGTGTTCACGAACCTGACGCGCGATCATCTCGACTACCACGGCACGATGCAGGCGTACGGCGCGGCGAAGGAGCGCCTCTTCGCGTGGCCTGGACTCGCCGCCGCGATCATCAACGTCGATGATCCTTTCGGCCGTGCGCTTGCGACGCGGATCGGCGGATCGAATGCCGAAGACGCCGACTCGCCCCATCGTCATTCCCGCGAAAGCGGGAATCCATTGGCGTTTGCGACGCCGACGCTCGAACGCGACGGAAAAATAGATTCCCGCTTTCGCGGGAACGACGACGCTGAAGGCAGGCGCGATTCGAATGCTGCACCGATTCTGATCCGCTACGGCGTCGATCGCGAAGATACCGACGTTATGGCGAGCGCGATCGAAACGACGACAAGCGGCCTGCGCTTCCACCTGAAAACGCCGTGGGGCGAAGGCGACATCGCGACGCGCCTGCTCGGCCGCTTCAACGTTTCGAATCTGCTCGCGGTCGCGGCGTGTCTCGGCCGACTCGGCTTTTCGTTCGACGCGATCCGGAGCGCGCTCGCGAACCTCGATCCCGTTGCGGGGCGCATGAACCGCATCGGCGGCGAAGCGCTGCCGCTCGTCGTCGTCGATTACGCGCATACGCCCGACGCGCTCGAGCAGGCGCTGACGAGCCTGCGCGCGCACGTGCACGGAAAACTGATCTGCGTGTTCGGCTGCGGCGGCGAGCGCGACGTCGGCAAGCGGCCGGAAATGGGCCGCATCGCCGAGGCGCTCGCCGACGCCGTGATCGTGACCGACGACAATCCGCGCGGCGAGGACGGTGACGCGATCGTCGCCGCGATCGTCGCCGGTCTCGCCGAGCCGGAGCGCGCGACGATCGAGCGCGACCGCCGCAAGGCGATTGCGCTCGCGATCGGCGTCGCGCGCGCGGGCGACATCGTGCTGATCGCCGGCAAGGGCCACGAGCCGTACCAGGAGATCGGCGGCGTGCGTCATCCGTTCGACGATCTCGCCGTCGCGCGCGACGCACTCGGAGCGCGCGCATGAAACGCCGCCTCTCGGAAATCGCGAGCTGGGTCGGCGGAAACGTCGTCGGCAACGACGTCTTCGTCGACGGCGTCTCGACCGATACGCGCACGATTACGCCGGGATCGCTGTTCGTCGCGCTGCGCGGCGAGCGTTACGACGCACACGAATTCGTCGCGACGGCGCGCGAGCGCGGCGCGACGGCGGCGCTGGTTGAGCGCGTCGTCGACGCCGACGTGCCGCAGGTCGTCGTCGCCGACACGCTGATCGCGCTCGGCGAGCTTGCGCGTGCCGTGCGCGCGCAACGCGACGCGCGCGTCGTCGGCATCACCGGCTCGAACGGCAAGACGACCGTGAAGACGCTGACCGCTTCGATCCTGTCGCGCCACGGCCGCACGCACGTCAATGTCGGCAATCTCAACAACGAGATCGGCGTGCCGCTGACGCTGCTCGCGATGCCCGAGACGACGCAGTACGCAGTCGTCGAGATGGGCGCGGGCAAGCCGGGCGACATCGAATATCTCGCGCGCATTGCGCGGCCCGACATCGGGCTCGTCAACAACGTCGCGCCGGCGCATCTCGAGCGACTCGGCAGCGAGCGCGGCGTCGCCGAGACGAAAGGTGCGATCTACGCGGCGCTGCCGGCGAGCGGGATCGCGATCGTCAATGCCGACGACGCGTATGCGGGCTACTTCGCCGAGATCGCAGCGCCTCGCCGCATCGTGCGCTTCGGGCTCGAATCGAAAGCCGACATCGGCGCGGACTTCGGCGCTCGCTGCGGTTTCACGCTGCGCACGCCGGCGGGTGACGTTGCCGTCTCGCCGAGCCAGCCCGGCCGTCACAACGTCATGAACGCGCTCGCGGCTGCCGCGATCGCATTCGCGCTCGACGTACCGCTCGCGACGATTCGTGCGGGGCTCGAAGCCGCGCCCGCGGTCGCGGGCCGGCTCGTGCGGCGCAAGCACGCGTCCGGCGCGATCCTCGTCGACGACAGCTACAACGCGAATCCGGGCTCGTTTGCCGCCGCGATCGCGACACTCGCCGCGGAGCCCGGCGAGACGATCCTCGTCATGGGCGACATGGCCGAGCTCGGCGCCGACGCCGAACGGCTGCACGCGCACGTCGGCGCGCTCGCGAAAGCGAGCGGCATCCAGCATCTGCATGCGGTCGGACGCCTCAGCCGCGCGGCGGTTGAGGCGTTCGGCTCGGGCGCGACGCATCACGCCGATCAGGCCGCGTTGATCGCGGCGCTGCGCGCGGATTTGCGGAGCGGCGTCGTCGCATTGGTCAAAGGCTCGCGCTCGTCGGCGATGGATCGCGTCGTCGCGGCGCTCGTCGAGAACGGCAACGGAGGCGAGCGCCATGCTGCTTGAGCTTGCCGATCTCCTGAAAGGTCACGTCAGCGCGTTTCATCTGTTCCAGTACCTGACATTCCGCACGATCATGTCGACGCTGACCGCGCTCGCCGTGTCGCTGCTCGCGGGTCCCGCGATCATAAGGAAGCTCGCCGAAGTGAAGGCGGGGCAGGTGATCCGGAGCGACGGTCCGCAATCGCATCTGACCAAGGCCGGCACGCCGACGATGGGCGGCGCGCTGATTCTCGGCTCGATTGCCGCCGCGACCTTGCTCTGGGCCGATCTTCGCAACCGCTACGTGTGGCTCGTGCTCGCGACGACGCTCGCGTTCGGCGCGATCGGTTTCTACGACGATTACAAGAAGCTGGTCCTGAAGGACAGTCGCGGGCTCGCGGCGCGCTGGAAATACTTCTGGCAGTCGGTGTTCGGACTCGGCGTGGCGTGCTTCCTCTATTTCACGGCCGACACGCCGGCCGCGACGACGCTGTACCTGCCGCTGATCAAGCAGGCGCAGGTTCCGCTCGCGCCGCCGGCGGACTGGGGCGCGCTCGCGGTCTGGATCGGCGGCGCCGCGTTCATCGCGGTCACGTATTTCATCGTCGTCGGCTTCTCGAACGCGGTGAACCTCACCGACGGTCTCGATGGTCTCGCGATCATGCCGAGCGTGCTCGTCGCGACCGCGCTCGGCGTGTTCGCGTATCTCGCGGGCAACAAGGTGTTCTCCGAATACCTCGGCATTCCGGCGATACCGGGCGCGGGCGAGCTTGCGATCTTTTGCAGTGCGCTCGCGGGAGCGGGACTCGGATTCCTCTGGTTCAACACGTATCCGGCGCAGGTGTTCATGGGCGACATCGGCGCGCTCGCGATCGGCGCCGCGCTCGGCTGCATCGCGGTCATCGTGCGCCAGGAGATCGTGCTCCTGATCATGGGCGGCGTCTTCGTCATGGAGACCGCGTCGGTGATGCTGCAGGTCGCAAGCTTCAAGCTCACCGGCCGGCGCATCTTCCGCATGGCGCCGATCCATCACCACTTCGAGCTCAAGGGCTGGCCCGAGCCGCGCGTGATCGTGCGGTTCTGGATCATCAGCGTCGTGCTCGTGTTGATTGGTCTTGCGACGTTGAAGGTGCGCTGATGTCGATTGCAACGGTTCGCAAGCTTGCCCTCACCCCACCGTCTGCTCCGCAGACGGTTCCCCCCTCTCCCGCTGCGCGGGCGAGGGGCTTCGGCCAGCAGCCCGTGTCTGGTCAGTTCATTGGCGGGATGCACTGATGCTGCTGTTCGGACTCAACGACGACGAATCGCAAGCCACGCGCCGCAGCGAGCCCAAGGGCCGCTACGATCTCGGCCTGATCCTCGCGGCGGTCGCGCTCGCGAGCGTCGGCATCGTGATGGTCGCGTCGAGCTCGATCGCGGTTGCCGACGGCGCGCATGTCGGGCCCTTCGACTATCTCGCGCGCCATCTCGTCTTCCTCGCGCTCGGCGTCGCCGCGTGCTTCGTGCTCGCGCGCACCGAGCTTTCGTGGCTCGAGCGCAACGCGGTGCCGTTCCTCCTGGTCGGATTCGTGCTGCTGCTGCTCGTGTTCGTGCCCGGCATCGGCTATCGCGTCAACGGCGCGCGGCGCTGGATCCATCTCGGCGTGTCAGGTTTCCAGTCGGTCGAGGCGGTGAAGCTCTTCCTGATCGTCTATCTCGCGAGCTACCTCGTGCGCCATCGCGAGAAAGTGCAGGGCAGCTTCTTCGGCGTCATCAAGCCGCTGGCGATTGCGGTGCTCGTCGCGGGCCTGCTGCTCGCGCAACCGGATTTCGGCTCGGCGACGCTGCTGCTCGCGGTCACGCTCGGCATGGTCTGGCTCGGCGGCGCGCGCTTCTCGAATCTCGCGGCGCTCGGGCTTCTCGCGCTGCCAGCGATCGGCTGGGCGGCGTTCAGCTCGGACTATCGCGTCAAGCGCCTGACGTCGTTTCTCGATCCGTGGGCCGATCCGTTCAAGGACGGCTATCAGCTGACGCAGGCGCTGATCGCGATCGGTCGCGGCGAATGGTTCGGCGTCGGGCTCGGCGGCTCGGTGCAGAAACTTTTCTATCTGCCAGAAGCGCACACCGACTTCATCCTCTCGGTCATCGCCGAGGAGCTCGGCTTCGCAGGCATCGTGCTCGTGCTTGCGCTCTTCGCGTGGCTCGTCGGGCGCGGATTCCAGGTCGGGCTGCGCGCGGTCGAGCGCGGCCAGCGTTTCGCGGGTTACTGCGCGTTCGGCGTCTCGCTGACGATCGCGCTGCAGGCGCTCGTCTCGATCGGCGTCAATCTCGGCGTACTGCCGACGAAGGGCTTGACGCTGCCGCTGATCAGCTCGGGCGGATCGAGCGTCATGATGACGTGCGCGGCGATCGGTCTTCTGATCCGCGTCAGCTACGAAGTCGCGCGCGCCGAGAACGCGGCGTTGCAGGCCGTGCCCGAGCGCGTCGTCGCCGAGGTGCGCCGATGACCGATGCG
>DASZWL010000434.1:0-4217 GCA_035546695.1 Rhodanobacteraceae bacterium
TACGCGCTGAACCTGCCGGCTTACAAGGACGACGTGCTCTCGTTCCTCGGCGCGAGCTATTTCCGCGCGCTCGGCAAGGGCCAGCTCTACGGAATCTCGGCGCGCGGGCTCGCGATCGACACGGCGCTCGCGTCCGGCGAGGAATTTCCGCGTTTCGTCGAATTCTGGCTCGAGCCGCCGCAACGCAGCGCCGATACGCTCGTTTTCTATGCGCTGCTCGACTCGCCGCGCGCGACCGGCGCGTACCGCTTCGCGTTCACGCCGGGCGAGGAATCGGTGACCGAAGTCACCGCGCGCATCTATCTTCGCGACGCGGTCGGCAAGCTCGGCATTGCGCCGCTGACGAGCATGTTCTTCCACGGATCGAACCAGCGCGCCGCCGGCGAGGATTACCGGCCCGAGGTTCACGATTCGGACGGATTGTCGATCCACTCGTCGACCGGCGAATGGATCTGGCGCCCGCTCGTCAATCCGAAGCATCTTCTGGTCACGTCGTTCGCGCTCGAGAGCCCGAAAGGATTCGGCCTCATGCAGCGCGAGCGCTCGTTCGAGAATTACGAGGATCTCGCGACGCGCTACGAGGCACATCCGAGCGCCTGGGTCGAGCCGATCGGCGAATGGGGGCCGGGACGCGTCGAGCTGGTCGAGATTCCCGCGCCCGACGAGACGAACGACAACATCGTCGCGTACTGGGTGTTCGACCGCGCCCCGGAGCCGCATCGACCGATCGACGTGCATTACCGGATCCACTGGCAGAAGCAGGGCACGCATCCGCCGACTGCGTGGGTCGCGAAAACGCGCCGCGGCAAGGGCTACATGCCGAAACCCGACGACAGCCAGGGCTTCGTCGTCGATTACGCGGGGCCGATGCTCGAAGGCGCGCGGAACATCGGCGTCGATGTGTCGGCCAACGAGAACGCGACGATCGTCTCGCGCCAGCTTCGGCCGAATCCCGAGACCGGCGGCATGCGGCTCGAGCTGCATTTCCGCCGTAACGACGACAAGAAACCGGTCGAGCTGCGCGCTGCGCTCAAGACGCCCGATGCGGTATCGGAGACATGGAGCTACGCGTTCCCGCCCGGCTGAATCGCGACGCCGCGCCCGCGGACGTCTGCGCAGCCTATCTCGATGCGCTCGGATTCGCGCCGGGCGAGCGCGCGCGTCTCGCCGAAGCTTCGTCGCGTGGCGCGCATGACGTCGCATCGGCGATGGTGCGCTTGCACGCGGCGCTCGCCGGCACGACGGCGGAAATGAAGAGTCCCGCGGATATATCGCTCCACGCGCGTCTCGCGCGTGCGGGCATCGGCGCCGACGAGGCATCGATCGTCAGCGACGATCCGCGACGCGGCCTGCGCCTCGTCTCGGCGCCGCCGATCCGGCGCACGCCGATGGCGCCGGAGCCGTGGCGGATCGGTGCGTGGCTGCCGCTGCTGCATCGCCTTCGCCGCCGCGGAGCGGACGCGGAAAACCTGCGCGCGACGCGCTCGGGCCGACGCTGGCATCGCGCCGCGGCCGTGCGCCGCATCGTGCTGCTCGCACTCGTGATCGCGCAGACCGCGCTCGCCACCGACTACATGTCCGCTGTGCTGCCGTACCACGGCCGCCAGCCGCTCGAGATCGGCGTGCTCGGATTCTTCGCGATCCTGTTCCTCTGGGTCTCGGCGGGATTCTGGACCGCGATCGCGGGTTTCGTCGTGCAGCTTCGCGGGCACGATCGCTACGCGATCTCGGCGCGCGCCGGCGACGGCGTCGCGATAAGCCCCGACGCGCGCACGGCGATCGTCATGCCGATCTGCAACGAGAACGTCGCGCGCGTGTTCGCGGGCCTCGGCGCGACGCACGATTCGCTTGCGCGCACCGGCGCGATCGACCGGTTCGATTTCTTCGTGCTGAGCGATTCCGGCGATCCCGAGCTCCGGATCGCCGAGCGCGAGGCATGGCTCGATCTCTGCCGCCGCACGAGCGGATTCGGACGCATCTTCTACCGGCGCCGCCAGCATCGCATCAAGCGCAAGAGCGGAAACGTCGCGGACTTCTGCCGGCGCTGGGGAAAAAGCTACAAATACATGGTCGTGCTCGACGCCGACAGCGTCATGAGCGGGCGCTGCCTCGTCGAGCTGATGCGGCTGATGGAAGCGAATCCGGACGCCGGCATCATCCAGACCGCGCCGCGCGCGTTCGGCCGCGAGACGCTGTACGCGCGCATCCAGCAGTTCGCGACGCGCGTCTACGGCCCCTTGTTCGTTGCGGGCCTCCATTTCTGGCAGCTCGGCGAATCGCATTACTGGGGACACAACGCGATCCTTCGCGTCGAGCCTTTCATGAAGCATTGCGCGCTCGGAAGATTGCCGGGACGCGGCGCGCTGTCCGGCGAGATCCTCTCGCACGATTTCGTCGAAGCGGCGCTGATGCGGCGCGCAGGGTGGGGCGTCTGGATCGCGTACGATCTCTCGGGCAGTTACGAGGAGATGCCGCCGAATCTCCTCGACGAGCTGAAACGCGACCGGCGCTGGTGCCTCGGCAACCTGATCAACTCGCGGCTTTTCTTCGCGCAGGGCCTGCATCCGGCGCATCGCGCGGTGTTCGTGACCGGCGTCATGGCGTATCTCTCGGCGCCGCTCTGGTTCCTGTTCCTCGTGCTGTCGACCGTATTGCTCGCCGTGCACACGCTGACTGAGCCGACATATTTCGTCTCGCCGAACCAGCTTTTCCCCCTGTGGCCCGAATGGCATCCGGGCCGGGCAATCGGGCTTTTCGGCGCGACGGCGACGCTGCTGTTCCTGCCGAAAGTGCTGAGCGTCGTGCTGATCGCGGCGCGCGGTGCGCGGCGCTTCGGCGGCGTGCTTCGCCTCGCCGCGTCGACGCTGATCGAGATCGCGTTCTCGATGCTGCTGGCGCCGGTGCGGATGCTGTTCCACACCGAGTTCATCGTCGGCGCGCTGCTGGGCCTCAAGCTCGCGTGGAAATCGCCGCCGCGCGAGGATGCCGAGACGAGCTGGCGCGAGGCCTGTCGTCGCCACGGCGCGCATACGCTGCTAGGACTCGCGTGGCTCACGCTCGTCTACTGGCTGAACCCGTCGTTCCTCTGGTGGCTGCTGCCGGTCGCGGGCGCGCTCGCGATCTCGATTCCGATCTCGGTGCTGTCGAGCCGCGTCTCGCTCGGCCGCGCGTTCCGCGACGAACGGCTGTTCCTGATTCCCGAGGAATCCGATCCGCCGCGCGTGCTGCGGCGCATGCGCCGGTTCCTGCGTCACGCGCCGCGCGACGTCGGATTCGTCGATGCGGTCGTCGATCCGCGGCACAACGCGATCGCGTGCGCGGCCGATGTCGCGCGCACGCAGCATTCCGAAGCGCTGCGACGCGTCAACGACGCGCTCGTCGAGCGCGCGCTGATCGACGGACCCGACGCGCTCGCGCCGGCCGATCGCAGCGCGCTGCTCGGCGATGCACACGCGTTGTCGCGTCTGCATTTCGGCGTCTGGACCGCGCCGGACGCGCATCCGGCATGGATTCGGGCGCGTCGTCGCGGACGGGCAACGAGTGCCGCGCGTGACGCCAATGCGCGGAGCGCCGCATGAAGCGGCGCGATCTGCTTCGCGCATCGGGCTCGATGCTCGCGGCATTGCCTTTCCGACGCGGTTTCTCGATGTCGCCTGACGGCGCGGAAGATGCGGCGAGACCTTTCGATCGCGATGACGTGAAGGCATCGGCGCGCGCGCTCGCGGCGAAGCCGTATGTTCCGGATGCGACGAGAATCCCGCCGGCGCTCGCGAAGATCTCATGGGATGCCTATCAGTCGATCGGCTTTCGCGCGTCGCGCGCTCTCTGGGCGCACGAAGGCCTGCCGTTCCGCATCCGGTTCTTCCATCTCGGCATGCAGTTCCGCCGCGCGGTGCGCATGCACGAGGTCGTCGACGGCGTCGCGCGCGAGATCGTCTACGACGCGTCGATGTTCGATCTCGCGAGAAGCGGCCAGAATGAGGCGACGCTGCCGCACGGGCTCGGCTTCGCCGGTTTCCGCCTGTTCTTCGCGCCGGATTTCGAGCGCGACGTCGCTGCATTCCTCGGCGCGAGCTATTTCCGCGCGGTCGGCGCCACGAAGCAGTACGGTCTTTCGGCGCGCGGGCTCGCGGTTGATTGCGGCTTGCCGCGCGCAGAGGAATTCCCGGATTTCGTCGCGTTCTGGTTCGAGCGGCCAAAGCCCGGCGCGAAAGCGC
>DASZWL010000435.1:0-21746 GCA_035546695.1 Rhodanobacteraceae bacterium
AGTCGTTGAATCTGCTGGCGCGGAAGAGGAAGGGAAGGGCGAAAAGCCGGGATTAGGGATTAGGGATTAGGGATTCGGGATTCGGGATTAGGGATTCGGGATTTGGAAAGCGATCCGACAACCGAATGTGATTCCTTGCGCGAGTCGTTTCGATTTTCGCGCGGCTTTCCGAATCCCCCAATCCCGAATCCCGAATCCCGGCTTTTCCCGACCCCCTTGCATGCAAGCGCGCCAATCTCCACAGTACCGCCACGGATCGTAGGGAGGAACATGCCATGCGGTTGCTCAAGCTTGCGTTCTTGCTCGTTCTCGTCAGCCTCGTGTCGGGCTGCGGCTACAACTCGATCCAGTCCAAGGACGAGGCCGTCAAGGCGGCGTGGTCCGAGGTCGTCAACCAGTATCAGCGCCGCGCCGATCTCGTGCCGAACCTCGTCAACACCGTGAAAGGTTACGCGGCGCACGAGGAAGAGGTCTTCACGAAAGTCACCGAGGCGCGCGCGAACGTCGGCAAGATCACGATCAGCGCCGACCAGCTCGACGACGCGGCCGCGGTCGCGAAATTCCAGCAGGCGCAGGGCGAGCTTTCGAGTGCGCTGTCGCGCCTGATGGCGGTCAGCGAGAACTATCCGCAGCTCAAGGCCGACGGGCTCTTCCAGAATCTGCAGGCGCAGCTCGAAGGCACCGAGAACCGCATCACCGTCGCGCGCAACCGCTACATCCAGTCCGTGCAGGACTACAACACGTTCGTGCGCAGCTTCCCGCAGAACCTCACCGCGATGATCTTCGGCTACAAGCCGAAGGCGAACTTCACGGTCGAGAACGAGAAGCAGATCTCGACGGCGCCGACGGTCGATTTCTCGAAGCCGGCGCAACCGGCGTCGCAACCGCCCGCGCAGCCGCAGACCGAGCCGCAGCCGCAGCACTAGTGTTCGGCAGTCGCGAAGCGATTCCCTCGTCGTCCCCGCGAAAGCGGGGACCTGGCGCCTTTCTTGCTGCGCGGGGAAAAAGGCGCTGGGTCCCCGCTTTCGCGGGGATGACGGTGGTATGGCTTGTCGCGTTTCTCGTCGCGTCGGTCGCGTTCGCCGCCGAAGGCGACCTGCAGCCGATCCCGCCGCTGACCGCGCGCATCACCGATCTTACGAACACGCTCGACGCGCAGCAGAAGCAGACCCTCGAATCCGAGCTCGCCGCGGTCGAGCAGCGCAAGGGCGCGCAGATCGCCGTGCTGATCGTGTCGACGACTGCGCCCGAGGACATCGCGCAATATGCGATCCGCGTCTTCGATCAGTGGAAGCTCGGCCGCAAGAACATCGACGACGGCGTGCTGCTGATCGTCGCGAAGGACGATCATCGCGTGCGCATCGAAGTCGCGCGCGGTCTCGAAGCGGCGATCCCGGACGCGGCCGCGGCGCGCATCATCCGCGAGTACATCACGCCGCGCTTTCGCGAAGGCGATTTCTACGGCGGCATCCACGATGCGACCGGCGCGCTGACCAAGCTCGTCGACGGCGAGGAACTGCCGCCGCCGCTGACGGACGATCATGGCGGCGCCGGCGAGAAGGACATCTTCAACGCGCTCGTCTGGGCATTCTTCGTCGGGCTCTGGGTGCGCGCGATGTTCGGCCGGCTGCCGACGGCGCCGCGCTCGGGCGTCGTCGGGCTCGCGTCGGGCGGCGTCGCGTGGCTCGTCAGCGGCCTCGTGCCGCTCGGCATCGGCGTCGGCATCGTCGGGCTCGTGCTGGGCCTGCTCGGCGGAGGCGGCGGAGGTTTCGCCAACCGCGGCGGCTGGGGCGGCTGGGGCGGCGGAGGATTCGGCGGCGGCGGCGGTTGGGGCGGCGGCGGTGGCGGCGGATTCAGCGGCGGCGGCGGTATCTCGGCCGGCGGCGGCGCCTCGGGCAGCTGGTGAGGCCGCATCGATGAGGGCAGGGCAATGCGCTGGCTGAAACATGTCATCGCGCGCACGAGCGCCGAGCGGCATTTCCCCTCGACGACGCTCGATGCGATCCAGCACGCGATCGCTGCGAGCGAGCATCGTCATCTCGGCGAGATCTGTTTCGCGGTCGAAGGCGGCCTTCCGCTTCGCGAGCTCGCGGCCGGACGTGCACCGCGCGAGCGAGCGAAGGAAGCGTTCTCGCTGCTGCGCGTCTGGGATACCGAGCACGACACCGGCGTTCTCGTGTACATCCTCATCGCCGACCACGCGATCGAGATCGTCGCCGACCGAGGCATCTCGGCGAAGGTGCCCGAAGCCGAATGGCAGGCGGTCTGCGCGCTGATGCAACGCGATTTCGCGACGGGCGATTACGAGAAAGGCTCGCTCGCGGGCGTCGAGGCGATCGGCGAGCTTCTGGCGAAGCACTTCCCGGCTGATGGATCGCGCAATCCGGACGAGCTGCCGGATCGGCCGGTTTTTCTCTGAGATTCAACGAGCTGCAACTTATACTAACTTGTATGTCGATATAGTATAACCGCGCTGGTTATACTAAATCGAATTCAGACCTAGTATAGCCATGAAACCGCTCTACGAATCCTTGCCGCTGTCGGCGCAGACGAGCTACGCGCAGCTCCTCGATGCAGCGCAGGCAAGCGAAATCGCGCGCTCGGTTTCGAGCCTGCCGGGTTCGTTCGCGCGCAAGCGCGTCAAGGACAACATCTACTGGTATTTCCAGCACACCGACGTGTCGGGCCGCCTCCGGCAGATCTATGTCGGTCCCGACAACGAGCGTACGCGCGCGCTCGTCGATGCGCACGACCGACACACAGCGAGCGCGCTCGTGCAACCGCTCGTCAACGCCGCGATCGCGCTCGGTTGCGAGCCGGTTCTGCTGGCGCACTTCCGCGTGATCCGCCGCCTCGCCGACTATGGATTCTTCAGCGCCGGCGGCGTGCTCGTCGGGACGCACGCGTTCCTGGCGTACGGCAACATGCTCGGCGTGCGTTGGGGCGAGACGTCGCGCACGCAGGATGTCGACTTCGCGCACGCAGGCAAGCAGATGGCGATCGCGCTGCCCGGTAATGTGCAGGTCGATGCGCACGCGGCGATCGAATCGCTCGCGATGGGCTTCCTGCCGGTGCTGGCGATCGCGGGTCGCGCGGGCGCAAGCTATGCGACGCCGAGCGATCCCGATTTCCAGCTCGATTTCCTGACACCGCTGCATCGCGGCGCGAACGAGCCGTACGTGCATCCCGATCTCAGGATCATGCTGCAGCCGGCCAAGTTCATGGAATACCTGCTGGAGGACGTCCAGCAGGCAGCGCTATTTTCCGCCGAAGGCGTCGTCACCGTGAACGTGCCGCATCCCGCGCGCTATGCGCTGCACAAGCTCATCGTGTTCGCAGAGCGAAGCGCGACGCGGCGTGTCAAGGCGAACAAGGATCTTCGGCAGACTGCGGCGCTGCTCTCGTTCTACAAGTCGAGCTCGGCCTGGGAAGTCGACGCCGCGTGGAAGAACCTCGTTGCGCGCGGCCCCGGTTGGCGCGAGCGCGCGCTGCGCGGACGCGACGCGCTCGATGCGCTCGCACCCGAGCTCGATGCGAAAAAATGGCTTCGCGCGCCGAACAGGGCGACGCGCCGGAGCAGACGCTAGTCGACGGCATCGAATCCGCTCGCAAAAATCGCGTCGCCGAGCTGCTTGAATCCGGCCTGGAGCGGCCAGCCCGGATTGCCGGCGGGATCGTTCCGATAGGCGCCGACGTCGAGCGCGGGGAATCGCGTCATTGCGTTGAAGTCGTCCGCCGCGAGCGTCGTCGCATCGGCGCTGCCGACGAGCCGTCCCGTGCGCGGCACGAGATCCTGCGGCGGCGCACCCGAATAATCCGCATCGCCGAAGTCCGTCGCGATGTCGCCTCTGGCATCGAATCCGCCGGAAACTCCGCTCAGCGAGCCCGTGCCGACGTTCGCGACGAGCGTGACGCGATCCGTCGCGCCGTTCGCGAAGATCGCGTTGCCGTTCGCGGCGTAAAGCGCGTTGTTCGCGACGAGCACGTCGCCCGCGACGTCGCTGATGTGCAGCGCATCGCCGCTCGCCTTCAGGATCGTGTTGTTCGCGATGACGAGGGCGGCGACTTCGCCGCCTTGCGAGGGATGAATGCCGATGCCGGCCGCCGCCGCGCTCAGCACGATGTTGTTGCGCACGACCGCGTCGCCGGTGACCTGAATGCCGTTGTCGCCGGAATTCCAGACGAGATTCCGCTCGATGACGTTCGGCGCGCCGTTGCCGTTCGTGTGATAGAGCGTGATGCCGGGATACGCGGTGTCGTGGATCACGTTGTCGCGCACGACGTTCGCGTAGCTGCCGGCTTTGATCTCGATGCCGTCGCCTTGCGAGACGTCGGGACCGTCGAGGTCGTGGATGTAGTTGTTCGCGACGATCGAATCGTGCACGCGGCAGCCGTCGTCGTTGCAGCCGAGGTAGAAGCCTTCGGCCGTGCCGCCGGCGTGGTCGATCTCGTTGTGAACGAAGACGAGACGCGCGTAATCGTTGCCGGCATCGTTCGCGCTGATCGCGTTCGCGGCCGTGTCGTGTACATGGCAGTTGCGCATCGTGAAATCGGACGTGTCGATGAGCCGGATGCCGCGCGAGCCGCCGCTGAACTCGATGCCGTCGACGACGAGGAATCGCGAACCGACGATGTTGACGATGTTCTGCCCGTCGCCGTCGTAATGGATGTGAGGCTGCTCGCCGGCCGCGGCGCGGATCGTGATCGGCTGCGATGCGGTTCCGACGAGATCGAGCTCGAAATAGCCGGAGAGTACGTACGATCCGCCGTGCATGATCAGCGTGTCGCCGGCTTCGAGATTCTGCATCGCGGCGCGAAAGTCGTCGCCGGGATGCACCTCGATCGTCGCCGCACGGGCGGCGCCGATGATCGACAGTGCGGCTCCAAGACGTAGCAGCAATCTGGAAGAAAGCATGCGATTCCGGCAGAGTTACGCTCTATTGCGCGCGCCGCAATGCTGCCGCGAGCTCGTCGGCCGTACCGAGTGGCGCATCACACGCCGTGCCTTTGCAAAGAAATGCGGAGACGGCACTCGCCGTCTGCTGTTGCGCGATGACGCCGGGAAGATCCGCCGCGTCGGCGGGAATGAAATACGCATCGATCGCGGGCGTCGTTTCGTCGAGCGCTTCCTGCCACTGAGACACCGTCCCCAGGTCGCGATAACGGACGACGACGTGCACCGGCGGATCGAGGAATTCGCCGAGCGCAAGCAGCATCGCACAACACGCGTGCGGATAGTCCAGCAGCGCGTCCCATCCGGCGCGCAGCGTGCGTTCGGCGGCATCGATGTAACGCGGCTCGCCGACGAGATGGCCGAGCTTCAGCAGCGCGCGGGCTGCGACGCCGTTGCCGGACGGCAGCGACTCGTCGACGAACGACTTCGAACGCTGCGGCAATTTCTCGGCCTCTTCCGCCGTGAAGAAGAATCCGCCGCTGGTGCGATCCTCGAAGCGCTCGATCAGCGCGTCGGCGAGCGCGATCGCCCAGTCGAGATCGCGCGCGTTCCAGCGCACGCTCAGCATCGCGAGCAGCGCGTCGAGCAGGAACGCGTGGTCGTCGAGATACGCCGCGAATTTCGTCTCTCCGCGCGAATGCACCGCGTAGAGCCGTCCGTCGCGCCACGCGTTCGCATGCAGGAAGTCGAGCGCACGCTCGGCTTCGGCGAACAGCGCGTCGAGATCGCCGGTCCCGCGCTTCGCGCGCGCGATGCCGCCGATCATGAGTGCGTTCCACGCCGTCAGGATCTTGTCGTCGAGCCCGGGTCTCGTGCGCGTGCCGCGAATGCGCAGCAATCGCTGCCGAGCGCTCTGCCAATGCGCATCGAGGGCTTCGTGAGAAAGGTCGAGCGATGCCGCGACTTCGTCGAACGGCATGACGGCACGCAGATGCCATGCGTGCCCTTCGAAATTCGGTGGACCGTCGAGCGCGAAGCGCTTCTCGACAACCGAGAATTCCGCCTCGTCGAGCGCCGCGCGGATCTCGTCGCGCTGCCAGACGTAGTACGCGCCTTCCTCGCCGTCCGAATCGGCATCGAGCGAGCTGAAGAAACCGCCGTCCGATGCGACCATTTCGCCGATGAGCCACGAGCCTTCGTCGCGCGCCGCTGCTGCGAACGCCGCATCCTCGTCTTCACGCGCGACACGCGCATAAGGCGGCAGCAGCTGCGCGTTGTCGTAAAGCATCTTCTCGAAATGCGGAATGTCCCACGTCGCATCGACGCAGTAGCGAAAGAAGCCGCCGCCGAGATGATCGCGAAGCCCGCGCTCGGCCATGCAGGACAGCGTGAGCCGCGCCATGTCGCGCGCCGTCATGCCGTTCGCGAGCGCACGATCGCCATGCGTAAGCAGCAACTCGATCTCGCTCGCATGCGGGAACTTCGGTCCGCCGACGTGGCCGCCGTTCTCGCGATCGAAGCTCGCCGCGATGCGCTCCAGCGCCGCGCGGATCGGGCGATCGTCGAGCGCATCGGCGTGCGCGCGCGTCGTTCCGTGCTGCTCGAGGAACTGCGCCAGCGCGCCGTTCTGCGCGCGCACTTCATCGGGTTTCGTGTCGAACCACGCGCGCACGCCTTCGAGCACCTGCACGAACGCAGGCTGTCCATAGCGCGGCGTCTTCGGGAAATACGTGCCGGCGAAGAACGGCATCAGATCGTCCGGCGTCAGGAAGACCGTCAGCGGCCAGCCGCCGCCGCGCCGTGCGAGCGCCTGGTGCGCGAGCTGATAGACCTTGTCGATGTCCGGCCGCTCCTCGCGATCGACCTTGATGTTGACGTAGAGCGCGTTCATCACGTGCGCGGTCGCTTCGTCCTCGAAGCTCTCATGCGCCATGACGTGGCACCAGTGGCACGCGGAATAGCCGATCGATAGCAGGATCGGCTTGTTCTCGCGGCGCGCGACCGCGAGCGCTTCATCGTTCCATGGCCACCAGTCGACGGGATTCTCCGCGTGCTGGCGCAGGTACGGGCTCGTTTCGTCGGCGAGTCGGTTCGTCATGCGGCAAGTCTACGCGGCCGCGCTTGTCGCGAGCGCGCCGAGCCGCTACCGTGCGCGTCCGCCGCTGAACCGGAACGATCGTGAGCGAGCCCGTCGACCGCGAGCCTGTCGAATATCCGGCGCTGTTCCTGAAGCGCGGCGAGGACGCGCGTCTTCGCGCGGGGCACGTCTGGGTATTTTCGAACGAAGTCGACGTCGCGCGCTCGCCGCTCGGCGGGTTCGAGCCCGGCGAGATCGCGGCGATCGTCGACCATCGCGGCAAGCCGATCGGCATCGGCTACGTGAATCCGAATTCGCTGATCGCGGCGCGGCTCGTCGTGCGCGGCGTCGAGCATGCACTCGACAAGTCGCTGATCGTGCATCGGCTCAACGTCGCGCTCGCGCTGCGCGAGAAGCTCTACGCCGAGCCGTATTACCGTCTCGTGTTCGGCGAATCCGACGGATTGCCGGGTCTCGTGCTCGATCGCTTCGGCGACGTCGTCGTCGGCCAGATCGCGACGGCCGGCATGGAGCGCCTCAAGGTTTCGATCACCAAAGCCGTCGTCCAGGTCCTGAAGCCTCGCCAGCTCTGGTGGAAGAACGATGCATCGATCCGCGCGCTCGAACATCTGCCGGAATACGCCGATCTCGGCTACGGCGATTACGGCGCGCAGCCGGTCGTGCGCGAAGGCGGGCTCGAATTCGCGCTCGATCCGGTCGGCGGACAGAAGACCGGCTGGTTCTACGATCAACGCGACAATCGCGATCGCCTCGCGCGCTTCGTCGACGGAAAGCGCGTGCTCGACGTGTTCAGCTATCTCGGCGCGTGGGGATTGCGCGCGGCCGCGTACGGCGCGCGCGAGGTCGACTGCGTCGATGCGTCGGCATCCGCCGTCGAGGCGATCGGCGCGAACGCCGAGCGCAACGGCTTCGCCGATCGCGTGCGCGCGATCCGTGCCGACGCGTTCGATCACCTGAAGGCGCTGCGCGAGGCGCGCGAGCGCTACGACGTCGTCATTCTCGATCCGCCGGCGTTCATCAAGCGCAGGAAGGATTTCGCCGAAGGCCGGCTCGCTTATCGCCGTCTCAACGAGCTCGGCATGCAGGTGCTCGCGAAGGACGGCATCCTCGTGACGTGCTCGTGCTCGCACCACATGCCGCGCGCGGCGTTGCTCGAAAGCGTGCAGCAGGGCGTGCGCCATCTCGACCGGCAGGCGCAGGCGCTGATCCAGCTGCAGCAGTCGCCGGATCATCCGGTGCATCCGGCGATTCCGGAGACGGATTATCTCAAGGGATTCGTCTGTCGCGTGCTACCCGCGTGAGCGCGCGCGATGTTTCGAAAACCGGCACAATGTCCTGACTCCGAGGCAGCGTTTCCGTGAGCCATCCGTTCGTCGACATCAACCCGATCGCGTTCTCCATCGGTCCGGTGCAGGTGCACTGGTACGGCATCATGTATCTCGTCGGTTTCGCGGCCGCGTGGTGGCTAGGGCAGCGGCGGCGCGCGGCGGGCCGGTTGCCGGTCACGGCGGATCAGTTCTCCGATCTCGCGTTCTACCTGATGCTCGGCGTGATCCTCGGCGGGCGCATTGGCTACATGGTGTTCTACGACACGGCGGAGCTGATCCATCATCCGCTGAGTCTCTTCCGCGTCTGGGAAGGCGGCATGTCGTTCCACGGCGGACTCCTCGGCGTGCTTGCGGCCGCGCTGATCTGGACGCGGCGACACCAGCTCAATTTCTTCGACGTCGTCGATTTCGTCGCGCCGCTCGTGCCGATCGGGCTCGGTCTTGGAAGGCTCGGCAATTTCATCGGCGGCGAGCTTTGGGGTCGGCACACGGATCTCCCGTGGGGAATGATCTTTCCGCGTGCGCTCGAATCGCTCGGCAAGACGAAGGACGATCTCCATCAGATGTATCTCGCCGGCCAGCTCGAGAGCGAAGCCCGCCATCCCTCGCAGCTTTACGAGCTTTGTCTCGAAGGCATCGTCCTCTTCGCGGTGCTCTGGATCTATTCGCGCAAGCCGCGCCCGCGTTACGCGGTGTCCGGTCTCTTCGCGCTGCTGTACGGTCTGTTCCGCTTCGCGGTCGAGTTCGTGCGCGAGCCCGACGTACAGATCGGATTCATCGCGTTCGACTGGCTGACGATGGGCCAGATCCTGTCGCTGCCGCTGATCGTGGTCGGTATCGTGCTGCTGTGGATGTCGCGGAGCGCACCGACACTCGCGGCAGAGCCGGCATCCGAGGGAAGCGCGCCGCAATGACACGGCGGCACGCCATTGTCGGCGTCATTCCCGCGAAAGCGGGAATCCATTTTTGCCGGCGCGTCAAAAGCGCAATGGATTCCCGCTTTCGCGGGAATGACGTCAATAAGCTGGCCGCGGCGTCGTGAAACAATACCTCGACCTGCTTCGCCACGTTCTCGAGCACGGCGCCGAGAAAGCCGATCGCACCGGCACCGGCACGAAAAGCGTCTTCGGATGGCAGATGCGCTTCGATCTCGCTGAGGGCTTCCCGCTCGTGACGACGAAGAAGCTGCACCTCAAGTCGATCGTGCACGAGCTGATCTGGTTCCTGCGAGGCGAGACGAATACGAAATACCTGCGCGACAACGGCGTCTCGATCTGGGACGAATGGGCCGACGCCGACGGCGAGCTCGGTCCGGTCTACGGCAAGCAGTGGCGATCGTGGAACTGCCCCGACGGGCGCACGGTCGACCAGATCGCGTGGGTCGTCGACGAGATCAAGCGCAATCCCGATTCGCGCCGGCTCATCGTCAGCGCATGGAACGTCGCCGATCTGCCGCGCATGGCTCTGATGCCGTGCCACACGATGTTCCAGTTCTACGTCGCGGGCGGAAAGCTGTCGTGCCAGCTCTATCAGCGCTCGGGCGACATCTTCCTCGGCGTGCCGTTCAACATCGCGAGCTACGCGCTGCTGACGCACATGGTCGCGCAGGTGACGAATCTCGAGCCCGGCGATTTCGTGCACACGCTCGGCGACGCGCACCTCTACTCCAACCATTTCGAGCAGGCGCGCGAGCAGCTTTCGCGTTCGCCGCGCGCGTTGCCGAAGCTCGTGCTGAATTCCGACGTGCGCTCGCTATTCGACTTCACCTACGACGACGTTTCGATCGCTGGCTACGAGCCGCACGCGGCGATCAAGGCGCCCGTGGCGGTGTGATTGCGGTGCAACCGTCCGCGCAAGCGAAGTACGCGGCGCCGCGCGGGTAGTCGAGCGTCATCTTGAAATGCTTCAGCGCGTTGCCGCCGATCGCGCCCTCGACCGGCTTGTCGGTCATGCTCGACATCATCGAGCGGAACGCGCTGTCCGGCCGTTCGGTGAACCAGACGGGTCCGACGCGCCAGCCGGCGATCTCGACGGCCGGCACACGGATCATCCGCGCGACGAACTTTGGCGCGAAAATGTCGTCGCCCTGCTCGACGACGGTCCAGTCCGGGTGCGCCGCGCGCCAGGCATCGAACGTCGACTTCGTGATGAAGCTCGTCGCTCGGTAACCGTCGACGGCAGCGGCGCCTTGCGCGACTTCGGCGGCCGCGGTCGGATGGCCGGTCGCGCCGGTGTCGAGCAGCACGTCGAGATCGTGGCCGTCGACGCGGATCGTCAGCCGCGGCATCGAGAACGCGGGCCCTTGCGCCGATCTTGCGCGCAAACCCATCGGCGTCGAGTGCGCGGCTTTCGGCACATGCCAGTCCGCGCCTTCGAGCGCGAGCGTGTGCGCGGCGTAGTCGAACGTCCATACGCGGCCGCCGAACCAGCGGCTGCTGAGAAGCCCGTCGCCCATGCCCGATCCCATCGGTCCGCGCGAGCAGTCGATGACGAGAAAGCTCGCATCGCCGTCGGCGTTGGCCGGAATGCTGTCGTCGCGGAATGTCGGCGTTGCCTTGCCGGCGTTCTCGCCAAGCTCGGCGGCGTCCTCGCCTTCGAGTTTCAGCGGATCGATGGCGAGGCCGATGCGCTCGGCGGCGCTGCGGCAGAGCAGATTGGAGCCGCCGCCGGTGTCGACGAAGATCTTCAGCGATTTGCCGGTTTTCGTTTCCGGCGCGGCGAAGACGCGATCGGCTTCGAAGCGCGTCGGAACGACGGCGGCGGCGTTCGGCGCCGACAGCGCGGCGAGAAGAAGGACCTGCGAAATCATGGCGTGCCCCAAAAAAGTCGTGTCGCGAGAATGATGCTCTGCGTGCGGGGCGAGACAGTGGACGAAGTCACAATGACTTCAGGCCTGGACGGCGTGCATGGATGCAGTGCATGAAAAGCTGACATCGGCGCGTGCCGCGACGACAATAGCGCGATGGAGATTTCGCTGATCGTCGCGCTCGACCGCAACTACGCCATCGGCCGCGACGGCGAGATGCCGTGGCATCTGCCCGACGATCTCAGGCGTTTCAAGGCGCTGACGCTCGGCAAGCCGGTGCTGATGGGCAGCAACACCGCGCGCGCGATCGGCCGCGCGCTGCCCGGCCGCGACAATCTCGTGATGACGCGCGGCGAAATCGCACCGTACCCCGGCCAGCACGTCGTGCATTCGCTCGACGAGGCGATCCGCATCGCCGGCGATGGTGAGCTTGCCGTGATCGGCGGCGGCGAGATCTTCGCACTCGCGTTGCCGCGCGCGACGAGGATGCATCTTACGTGGGTCGATGCTTCGGTCGATGGCGCCGATGCGTTCTTTCCGCGCTTCGATGCGCGCGACTGGCGCGAGACGGCGCGCGTCGGGCATCCGGCCGATGCGCGTCACGCGCATGCGTTTGCGTTCGTCGATTACGAACGAGTGCTCCCGTAGGAGCCGCGTCAGCCGCGATCTTTTGCTTTCGAGCGCCGCGATCCCGGAAAGATCGCGGCTATCGCCGCTCCTACGAAGGCGACGCGCTCGAACGCGGCGCGAGCGAAAACGACGCGACGATCAATCGCCTTCCTTCCCGGCCGGCGGCTTGCGATCCGACTTGATCGCGATGAATTCGGGCTCCGCGGCATCGAGCCGGAGCGCCGTCAGCGAGCCGCCCCAGACGCAGCCGGTGTCGATCGCGTAGATGCCGAGCCCGGCGAAGCGGCCGAGCGTCGACCAGTGCCCGCAGACGATGCGCACGTCGCGCTTCGCCTGTCCCGGCACTTCGTACCAGGGATAGAGGCCGGGGCGCTGCGTGCCCGGCGTGCCTTTCTCGCCGAATGCGATGCGGCCGCGCACGTCGCAATAGCGCATGCGCGTGAAGACGTTGATGCTCGCGCGCAGCCGATCGATGCCGCGCAGCTTCGGGTTCCACAGGTCGGGCTTGTTGCCGAAGAGCTGCTTCATCAGGCGACGATAGCCTTCGCCGCGCAGGCGATCCTCGACTTCGCGCGCGGCTTCGATCGCCTGCTCGGTCGTCCAGCGCGGAAAGAGGCCCGCGTGCACGAGCAGGAAATCGAGCGAACGGTCGATGTGCAAGACGTTGCGCGTGCGCAGCCAGTCGAGCAGCTCGTCGCGATCGGGCGCGAACAGCACCTCGCGCAGCTCCGGGTTGACGCGTGCCTGATCCTCGCGCTTGCGCTCGCCGACGGCGAGCAGCGAGAGATCGTGGTTGCCGAGCACGACGATCGCGCGATCGCCGAATGCCTTGACGTAGCGCAGCACCGCGAGCGATTGTCCGCCGCGGTTGACGAGATCGCCGCAGAACCAGAGCCGGTCGTTCGCCGGATCGAAGCGGATCTTCTCGATCAGCCGGACCAGTTCGTCGTGACAGCCCTGGACGTCTCCGATCGCCCAGATCGCCATCAGTGAAGCGTCCTGGGGATCGACAGCACGAAGGCCGGGATGTCGGCCGCGAAGTGCGTGCCGTCGTCGGCGATCATCTCGTAGCTGCCGCGCATCGTGCCGAGCGCGGTCTCGAGCACGGCGCCGGACGTGTATTCGTAGTCGTCGCCGGGCCGCACCCAGGGTTGCTCGCCGACGACGCCGTCGCCGCGCACTTCGCTCACCTTGCCGTTGCCGTCGGTGATGACCCAGTGCCGCGACAGGAGGCGCGCGCCGACCGTGCCGCGATTCTCGATCGTGATCGTGTAGGCGAATGCGTAACGGTTGTCGGACGGCGCCGACTGATCGTCGAGAAAGCGCGCGTCGACCGTGATCGCAATGTCGTAGGGTTTCTTGCCGGTCATGGGGCGATTTTCCGCGAGCGGCGCGCGGCGGGCAAGCGAGGCGGAACGGAGCTCCCGAAAGCGTCGGTAGCGGGAGCCGGTAACCCGAAAGCAGAACGGTTTCCGGCTATCGGTTTTTTAGAACATCGGCGTTTTCAGAACATCGGCTTTTTTCAGAACATCCGCCAACGCAACGAATGCGGCAGGCGCAAGCTGCTCGGCGCGCGCGCGCGGATCGATGCCGGCTTCGACGATGGCGTGGCTGTCGGCGATGCCGGCGAGCGCATTCGACAGCGTCTTGCGGCGTTGACCGAACGCGGCTTTCACGATGCGCGCGAGCAGCGACGCGTCGACGAACGCGCGTTCTTCCGGTGTGCGCGGCGTCAATCGCACGACGGCCGAATCGACTTTCGGGGGCGGCCGGAACGCGCCCGGCGGAACGCGCAGCAGCGGATCGACGCGGCAGACGAGCTGCAGCATGACCGAAAGCCGCCCGTACGTCTTGCTGCCGGGCGCCGCCGCCATGCGATCGACGACTTCCTTCTGCAGCATGAAGTGCATGTCGCGGATCGCGTCGATCGATTCGATGCAGTGGAACAGGATCGGCGAGGAGATGTTGTACGGAAGATTGCCGACGACGCGGAGCGGCCCGGTCGTCGCGAGCGCCGCGAAGTCTACCGTCAACACGTCCGCCTGCACGATGTCGAGCTCGCCGACGCCTTCGGCGGCTGCACGCAAACGCGGCACGAGATCGCGATCGAGCTCGATGACGGTCATGCGGCCGAGCTCGCGCAGCAGCGGCAACGTCAGCGCGCCTTCGCCGGGGCCGATCTCGACGAGGTTGTCGCCGCGTTGCGGCGCGATCGCCTGCACGATCTTGCGCAGGATTCCTGGATCGTGCAGGAAGTGCTGGCCGAAGCGCTTGCGGGGGATGTGGGCTCGCATCACGTCTGCTGCGCCAATGCGATCGCGAGATGCGCGGCCGCGACGAGGCTTCCCGCATCGGCCGTTCCCTTTCCCGCAAGATCGAGCGCCGTTCCATGATCGACCGACGTCCGCACGTAGGGCAAGCCGAGCGTCACGTTGACTGCATGTCCGAAACCCGCGTGCTTCAGCACCGGCAGGCCCTGATCGTGATACATCGCGAGCACGGCGTCGAAGCGCGCGAGCTGCGCCGGCACGAACGCGGTATCGGCCGGCAACGGTCCCGCGACGTCGAAGCCCGCCGAGCGCATCTGCGCGATCGCCGGCGCGATGATGTCGATCTCCTCGCGACCGAGATGGCCGCCTTCGCCCGCGTGCGGATTGAGGCCGAGCACCGCGACGCGGGGCGAGGCGATGCGGAACTTCGCGATCAGCTCGTCGCAGAGGATGCGCAGCGTGCGCACGAGGCCGGTCCGCGTGATCGCGGCGGGAACCGCGGCGAGCGGCAAGTGCGTCGTCGCGAGCGCGACGCGCAGGTCGCCGTCGTTTCGCGCGACGCGGCTGTCCCGCGCGACCAGCATCATGACGACCTCGCGCCGCGCGCGCTGCGCGAAGAATTCCGTGTGGCCCGTGAACGGAACGCCCGCGTCGTTGATGACGCCCTTGTGCACTGGCGCCGTCACGATCGCATCGAACTCGCCGCTCGATGCGCCGTCGGCCGCGCGCACGAGCGTCGCAAGCACATAAGCCGCGTTGCGCGGATCGAGGACGCCCGGCGCCGCCGGCACGCTGAGCGACATCGGCGCGACACGAAGCTCGCCCGGCGCGCGCGACGCGATCGGTGTGCCGTCGTAAGGACGCGCGTCGATCGCGGCGCCCGCCGAGCGCGCTGCGGAAGCGAGGAGTTCGGGATCGACGATCGCGACGAGATCGGCCGCGATGTCGCTCGCGGCGAGCTTGGCGACGAGCTCGGGACCGATGCCGGCCGGTTCACCGGCCGTTATCGCGAGACGGGGCAGGGCGTCGCGTGTCATTGCCGAAGAGGGGTGAGGAAACGTGCGGCGTCGAGACGACCCTCACCCGCGCCTCCGGCGCGGCCTCTCCCGCTCGCGGGAGAGGCGAAGCGCAAGCTCAGAGCGCTCCGGGCGTCGGCGACGCGAGCGGTGCGGTCGCCGGTGGCGGCAGACGGATCTCGACATAGGCCTCGCTGCGGATCTGGCGCAGGAAGCTCTCGTATTCGTCCTCGGCCTTGCGCTGGTACACCATGTTCTTGGCCTGATCGCGCTTCAGCTCGCCCGATTTGTCGGTCGTGCGCGTGTCCTCGAGCTGGAGGACGTGCCAGCCCGCGTCGGTCTGGAACGGCTGCGAGATCTCGCCTTTCTTGAGACCCTGCACGACTTCGGCGACCTTCGGGCCGAACGCATCGCCCGCGAACCAGCCGAGATCGCCGCCGAGCGCCGCGGTTGCGGTGTCCTGCGAGCTTTCCTTCGCGGCCTTCTCGAAATCCTCGCCGGCGACGATGCGCTGGCGGATCGCCGCCGCGCTCTTCTCGGCCTGATCGCTGCTGACGAGCTCGCTCGTCTTGAACAGGATGTGGCGCGCGTGATACTCGGTGACCATCTGCGCGCCGGGCTCGGCGCGCTTGCCGAGCAGCTTGATGATGTGGAAGCCGTTCGGGCCGCGGATCGGCGCGGAGACCTGGCCTTCCTGCATCGCGTCGGCGGCTTCGGCGAACGCCTGCGGCAATTCCTCGATCGCGCGCCAGCCGAGATCGCCGCCTTCGAGCGCGTTCGGCGCATCCGAATAGCGGATCGCCGCCGCGGCGAAATCCATGCCGCCGTCGATCTGTGTCTTCGTCTCGTCGGCTTTCTTGCGCGCGGTCTCGATCTGATCCGGCGTCGCGCCGTCGGGCACGCTGATCAGGATGTAGCCGAGATGCAGCTGGCCGCGGTGCAGCGCGCCGTTCTTGAGCACCGATTCGACCTCGGCGTCGCTGACCTGCACGCGGCTCTGCGCGATGCCCTGGCGCAGGTGCGAGACGACGAGCTCGTCGCGCACGCTGCGGCGGAACTGCTCGTAATCCATGCCCTGCGCCTGGATCGCCTGGCGCAATTGCGAAAGATCCATCTTGTTCTGCGCGGCGAGACCGGACAGTGCCTGGTCGATCTCGGCATCGGAGATCTTCACGCCGTTCGACTCGGCGCGCGTGACCTGGAGTTTCTGCAGGATCAATCGCTCCAGCACCTGGCGCTCGAGCACGTCGCGCGGCGGCAGCTGCTGCGGGCTCGATGCGTACTGCGCCAGGACACGGTTGACCTGACGATCGAGCTCGCTCTTCAGCACGACGTCCTCGTCGACGACCGCGACGATGCCGTCGAGCGGCTCGCTCGACGAAGCCTGCGCAAACGCGACATGCGGCGTCGCGAACGCGGCGGCGGCGATCAGAAGGGCAAGAGCGGAAGCGAAAATCTTCATGCGTTCATTCCGGAGGATGTGTGGCCGCGGACCGGCGGCTTTCACCTCTCCCGCTTGCGGGAGAGGTCGCGCCGAAGGCGCGGGTGAGGGAAGCTTCCGAGACGGCGTTTCACGCTTCCCTCATCCGCCTTCGGCACCTTCTCCCGCAAGCGGGAGAAGGGAAAGGCGGGCGCTAACTCACTGATACCCAAGGATACCACGCCGCAGGAAATCGTCCGACGTCTGCCCGACCGCGCCGATGCCCTTGAATTCGATCTCGAAATAGACCGCGTTGTCGGCATCGCCCTGCGCGTTGTGGACCCAGTGCCGTGCGATGACGCGCCAGGCCACGCAGCAGCTCTCGTGCTCGATGCCGAAGAAGCGCTCGAGCGTGCGCGCCTTCGTTCCGTGCGGATCGGTCGGCAACGCGAGCGGGTTGTTCAGCGCGTAGTTCCAGCGGCCGATCAGGCGCCACGACGGCGTGATCGGCACCAGCGCCGAGACGTCGACCTGCTCGAGGAAATCGCGCCGGTAGCGGTACGAGAGATTCAGGATGCCCGTGCCGGCGAAACGGTTCTGCAGCGTGACCGCCGAAAGATCGGTGCGATCGGTGTTCGGATTCCACTGCTGGTCGAGCGTCAGCCGCCAGCGGTCGTTGATGTGAAGATCGAGCTCGCCGGCGTAGGTCGACCCCGAGAAATCGGTGCGCGGCGCGTTCGGCAGCTGCACGCGCTGATCGTCGAAGTATCGGATCTCGCCGATGCTGGCCGACACGCGCTCCTCGCCGGTCGCGTCCTCGAGGAAGCGCGTCGTCAGCGCGAGCGAGAGGTTGTTCGCATCCATCTGCCGGTCGGCACCGACGAAGCGGTTCGTGCGGAACAGCTCGCCGAACGAGAATGGGATCTCCTGCGTGTCGAAGATCGGAATGTCGTCCTGGTTGCGATAGGGCACGCGAAGGTAATACGCGCGCGGCTCGAGCGTCTGCGTCCATGCCGAATCGCCGAATTGCAGGCTGCGCTCGAAGACGAGGCCCGTGTCGAGGCTGAAGATCGGCACGCCGCGGCTCGGATGCTTGCCGTCGACGAGCGGGTTCGTCGAATACTGCAGATCGTCGAGGCTGTACGTCGTGTATCGATAGCCGAGCTGCGGACGGATGAAATACGCGGCCGTCTCGATCGGATAGGCGATGTACGGAAACGCGTCGAAGCGGCGGCCCTCGATCGCGTGATCCTTCGAGAACGCGATCATCTCGGCGTTGACGCCGCCCGTGAGATCGCCGAGGAACGCGCGCTCGCCGTTGAACGTCATGCGCGGCAGGCGCTCGTACGGCTCGTAGCGGTCGGCGATCGTCGGATCGGTGATCTGGTACTCGTCGCCGCCGATGCTCGCGGTCCAGCCGTCGCCGTGGCCGTTGATGTACGCGCTCGCCGGTAGGAACGAGATCGCCGACGTGTAGAGGCCGCGGCCGAAATCCTCGAAATAGCGCTTGTCCGAGACGCGATTGATGTTGACGTTCGCGCTCCAGTTCTCGTTGAAGCCGGTCGTGTCGGTCCACTTGTACCACCAGCGGTCGTCCGGCAGCGATTCGCCGTAGAGCGCGTTCTCGTCGTCGACCTTGCGGTCGTGCGGAACGGCTTCGAAGCCGAACGTGCCCGTGCTGGAGTCGGTGAGATAGCGGAACTCGCCGCCGAGCATGAATCCGCGGTCGGTCATGATGCGCGGCGACAGCGTCGCGTCGTAGTTCGGCGCGAGATTGAGGTAATACGGCAGCGTGATGTCGATACCGCGCTTGTCGCTGTAACCGAAATCCGGATAGAGAAAACCCGACTCGCGCCGGTCGTCGAGCGGAAAGCGCGCGTACGGCAGCCAGAACACGGGAACATCGTGCACGCGGAACGTCACGTCGTGACCCGTGCCGACGCCCTCGTCCTGATCGAGCTTCATGTTGTCGGCGCGGATCGACCACTGCTGATCGGAGAGATCGCAGGTGCTGAACGTCGCCTGCGAAAGATGCGCGTGCTCGGGGTCCTCCATGACGACGCGCGTCGCGTTGCCGTTGCCGCGCGAGGCGGTCAGCTGATAGCGCACGTTGCCGTCGAGCGTGCATTGATCGAGATCGGCGTTGCCGGTCGCGCTGTCGGCTGCCATCAGCATGCCGCGATCCTGATAGCGCACGTTTCCGACGGCGTCATAGTCGGTCGTCTCGCCGTCGTAGCGGATCGTCTGTGCGCGCAAGAGCTGATCGAGCCGCGCGATCTCGGCGTCGCCCTCGAAGAGATAATGCTTCGCGTCGTCGCTCTCGACGCGGTTCGCGCTCGCGTTGGCCTCAACGGACGAGCGATCGCCTTCGGTCGGGAGGCCCGACACGTAGATGTCCATCAAATCGTTCTTGCGGCACATCGACCAGTCGACCGGCCGCTTCGGGCACTTGACCATGCCGAGCGGACACGCCGCCGGCGCCGGCGACTGCGCGTCTTCCGCGTTCGCGACGCCGCCGGAGACGAGCAACAGACAGAGCGCCGGGATCAGGCGGCGCGCGGAACGAGGCAGCTGGGGCACGGAAACCGCATTCGTCGGACGCGAGGGCCGCTAGCTTGCCGGAAACCCGCCTTCGCCGGCAAACCCGCGTCTCGCGAGGCGCAGGCGCGGTTCAGTCGCCGCCCGGGCGGCCTGCCGAGCCCATGAGGTCGACCGGCTTGTAGCCGGCCGGCACTTCGAACCGCGATGGCGGAATCGGCGCCGTGTCGATCGCAAGCGTCGCGCGCCCGCTCTCGCGCCCGCCGGCGTAGCAGACGCGACGCACGAGCACGCGATCGTCGGGCTCGGGTTGCGTTCCTTCCGGAACGAGGCTCCGGCTCCACGCGCGCATCGCCTTCGTGAAGCGCGCGATGCGGTGCGTCTCGACCTCGCCGAGATGGAGGCCGGCCGCCGTCGCGTAGCAGTCCTCGCGCACGAGCTCGCCGCCGCGAAGATGCTCGCGGCGCATGCACGCGATGCCGCCGACGTCGGTCTCGCCCGCGTCGCGATCGATGCGCTCGGGCTTCGGCGGCGACGCCGCCTGCGCCGCGTCGCCGTGCGGCGGCATGCCGAGCATCGCCATCGAGCCGCCGCTTTGCGTCATCGCGCGCTGCATCTGCGCGCGCTGCTCCGGCGTCATGCGCGCGAGCTGCTGCTCCATCATCTTCTGCATCATCGCTTGCGCGTTCGCGTCGAGCGCCGGCATCTGGCCGTTCTTCATCGCGGCCGTCATCTCGTCGCGGCTCGTAGGCTTGCCGTTCGCGGGGCCACCGATCGTCACGCCGTTGCCGCAGTCGATCGGCTCGTTCGGCTGCCGGTCGCGACTCGCTGCCGATGCCGACATGCCGGGACAAAGCGATTGCGCCATCTCGAACGGATCGACGCCGCCTTCATGGCGCATCTTCGTCCGCAAGCTCTTCATGATGTCGCCCTGCAGGTCGATCGCGTCCTCGTCGAGCTCGGTCTGCATGAACGTGTGCGAGCCGTGATCGACGAAATAGGCGAGTTTCTCCGAGTGGTCGTAGATCATGCTGCCCGCATGCCCGCCGTTGCCCGAATCGACGCGCAGGAAATACGACTTCATCTCGATGCGATCGAAATCACCGACGCAACCGCCTTCGCTGCGGTACGTGATCGTGTCGTCGGCGAAGGCGATCGTCGGGAGCACGCCGAGTGCGATGGCGAGAGCGATCGTCTTCATCTGGCATCCCGCGTCAGTGCTGCGGCCCGTCGGGCCGGAACGTCTTGCGCGTCGTGTCGCGGCGCTCGGTCTCCTTCGCCTCGAACGCGGCGATGCACGCGTCGCGACGCACCATCACGCATTCGAGATAGTCGATGATCTCGAGCACGGCGCCGCGCACGGCCTGCGCATCGGCTTCGTTCTCGATCATCTGCATGCCGGCGTCGCGTTGCGCGAGATCGATCGTCGTCTCGCGGCCGCTCGTGTGTCCTTCGATCGTGCGCGCATAGCTGACCTCGCCGGTCGACGCGTCGACGACGCGAAGATCGAGCGCGAGATACGAGCCGTGATGGGTCTGCTCGACGCGCGCGCGGCGGAACATGCCGCCGGAAACCTTCGTCTCGGTGTCCGGCTGGAACGCCGTGATCGTGCCCATGACGAGATACTGCGCACCGGTCAGCTGGCCGATCTTCGCGCGTTCGCCGGGCTTGAGAAGCCCGGACTCCGCGAGATCCTGCTCCTCGAGCACGGCTCGCAACTTGCGCCGCTCGACGACCGTGAACGCATCGCGCGCCGCGAGCTCGCTCGCGAGCATGTTCGTGACGACGCGGCCGATGCCGCCCTGGAACGGCATCGCGCCGGTCTCGTCCTGGAACTTCAGCACGGCGAGCACCGGTCGCTCGGCCGGCGCGTCGGCCTGCGCAAGATCGTTCGCGCCGGCGCCGATGGCGAACGCGAGCCAGGCACTTCGAGCGAGAACGCGAACGTCCATCGCGACCGCCTCCCTCGGCCAGTGTACGCCCGGGCGGCCCGGTGCGAACGGTGCACCGTCTCAAGGCGCCGTGTTCGAATCGAACCCATGCCGGAAGATCGTGTCGGGCAGGCCGAGCTCGATCGCGAGGAAATCGCCGTTGCTCACCGGCGTCGCGGTGCCGATCGCCCAGAAATGCTCGCCGGCGATGTCGTTTACGAGCGCGTAGGCGATGTCGTCTGCGTCGCTCGGCGTCGAGACTGCGATCGTGCGCAGGCCGAGATCGCCGAAATAGCGGTCGAGCGTGCCGTCGGCGTTGTACGCGACGAGCGATAGATCGCTGCCTGCCGCGCTCGTGCTGATGCGCGAGGATCCGGCTGCGACGAGCCGGCCCCATGGCATCAGCGCCAGCGCGTAGGCGACGTCGTCGCCGGGGCCGATCGGCGTCGTCACGAGGCCGCCGACGCCGAACGTCGCGTCGAGCGTTCCGTTCGCGTTGTAGCGCGCGAGCGCGAAATCGTGCCGGTTGTCGGGAATGACCGAAGTGCCGGCGAGCACGATGCGCCCGTCGGGCTGCAGCACCATCGCGTTCGCGACGTCCTCGCCGACATCGACCGGCGTGCGCACGACGCCGTTCGTGCCGAAGCCGGTGTCGCGCGAGCCGTCGGCGTCGAGCCGCATGACGAGGAAATCGGAGTTGAACTGGCCGCCCGCGTAGCCGGCGATCAGGATCTTGCCGTCGGGCTGGATCAGCACCGCGCGCGCTTCGGAATTTCCGTTCGACGTCTGCGAGGCGTCGATGACGAGCTTGCCGT
>DASZWL010000436.1:0-2684 GCA_035546695.1 Rhodanobacteraceae bacterium
TGGCCGGGCGCGCTCGACTTCTCGCTCGCGACGAGCGGCACGATGACGGATCAGGGACCCGACGCGACGATCAAGCTCGACAAGCTCGCCGGAACGCTGCGCAAGCGCGCGGTGTCGGGCAACGCCGATCTCAAGATCGCGCCGGGCTACGTCGTCGACGGCACGCTCGCGCTCGCCTCCGGCAAGAGCCGCGTCGACATCGCGGGACGCCGCGGCGACGAAGGCATGGATGCGACGATCAAGCTCGCGATCGCATCGCTCGCAGACTGGGCACCCGACGCGAGCGGCAGCGCCAACGGCGATTTCCGCGTGCGCGGCAAGTGGCCGAAGATGGCCGTCGACGGCACGCTGCACGGCGCCGGCATCGCCACCGGCAGCGCAGAGATCGGCTCGCTCGACCTGACCGCGCACGTCGCGGAAATCGATCCGCCCGAAGGCACGCTCGCCGTTCGCGCGCAGAAAGTCGTCGCCGGCAATCTTTCGTTCGACACGGTCGACATCGATGGCGGCGGCAACCGGACATCGCATCAGCTGAAACTCGCGGCAACCGGTACGCCGCTCGCGCTCGACGTGGCGCTGACCGGCAGCAGCGCCGACAACGGCAACTGGAACGGCACGCTCGGCACGCTGGACATCGCGGTCAAGGACGCGCACAAGCTCGCGCTCGAAGCGCCGGCGCAGCTCGCCTGGAACGGAAAAGAATTCAGTGCGACCGACATCTGCCTCGTCGGCAACGGTCCGAAACTTTGCGTCGCCGGAAATGCATCGGGCAACGGCGCGCTCGCCGCGCGTTACCGCATCGAGCAGCTGCCGCTCGCGCTGCTGATGAAGATCGCGCAGCCGGATGCGCCGCTGCGTGTCGACGGCGTGATCGGCGGCGCCGGCGACATCCACCGCGACGCGGCCGGCGCGTTCAACGGCGCGGCGAAGCTCGCATCGGACAAGGGCAGCATCGCGTATCCCGACAGCGCGAGCGAGCCGCTGATCGCGTACACGAACCTCGCGATCGACGCGAACCTCGCGCCGCAGTCTCTGCGCGCGACCGTGCGCGCTTCGCTCGATCACGACGGCCGCATCGACGGCGACGTCGCGCTGAACGGTCCAGTCGGCTCGCCGCTCGCGCTGTCCGGAAAGCTCGACGCGACGCTGAACAGCCTCGCGTTCGTCGAGCTACTGACCACCGAGGTCGCGAACACGAAAGGCCGCGTCGAAGCGCATTACACGTTCGCCGGCACGACCTCCGAACCGCAGCTCGCCGGCGCGCTCTCGCTGAAGGAATTCGCGACCGAAGTGCCCGAAGCGGGACTCAAGCTGCACGACGGCGAGATCAACGTGCGCGCCGCGGACTCGGAGCATTTCGCGCTCGACGGCACGCTGAAATCGGGCGACGGGACGCTGACCGTCTCGGGCTCCGGCGGCATCGGCCCGACCGCGCCGGCGAGCGCGACGATCAAGGGCGAGAACTTTCTCGCGGCCGACATCCCGGCCGCGAGCGTGCTGATCTCGCCGGACATCCGCATCGAACGCAGCACCGAGAACATCGTCGTCGGCGGCAGCGTGACGATTCCGAAGGCGAACGTCGATCTCGGCAAGATGCCCGGCGGCGGCGCGAGCAAGACCTCGCCGGACGTCGTCGTCGTCGATGCCGAGCAGCCGGCGCCGGGCCGCGCGCTGCCGGTCGTCGTCGCCGTCACGGTCAAGCTCGGCGACGAGGTCAAGCTCGCCGGCTTCGGTCTCGACGGCTCGATTGGCGGACAGCTCGCCGTCGATCAGCGTCCCGGACGCACGGCGACCGGAACCGGCACGCTCAACGTCGGCGGCACGTACAAAGCGTACGGACAGGATCTCAAGATCGAGAACGGACGCCTTCTCTTCACCGGCACATCGCTCGACAATCCGGGCCTCGACATCCGCGCCGTGCGCACGATCATCGGACCGTCCGGCGCCGATCTCGGCGACGTCATCAAGGCTGGACTGCAAGTGCGCGGCACCGCACTCGTTCCGGTGCTGACCGTGTTCTCCGAACCTGCGATGGAACAATCCGAAGCGCTCTCGTACCTCATCACCGGCAAGCCGCTGTCGGGCCTCAAGAGCGGCGAAGGCGACATGCTCGGCAGCGCCGCGCGCGCACTCGGCAGCGCAACCGGCGACCTCCTCGCGAAAGGCATCGGCGCACGCACTGGCCTCGACGCCGGCGTATCGGACTCGACCGCGCTCGGCGGCGCGGCATTCACGGTCGGCAAGTATCTCTCGCCCAAGCTCTACCTCAGCTACGGCGTCGGCCTCTTCACGCCGGGCGAGGTCGTCAGCCTCAAGTATCTCTTCAACAAGCGCTGGAACTTCGAGGCGCAAAATGCGACGACGGGGAATCGCGCGGGGATCAATTATCGGTGGGAGAAGTAATCTTTTCTTTTTTCAATGAAGTGAAAGAAGTGAGCTTTCCCCTCTCCCGCTTGCGGGAGAGGGCAGGGGGAGGGCACTCTGGTTCGGACGTTTCGTGTTGTTGTAGTTCTTTGGTCTTTCACTCTTGAAACGTTGATTCAAAAACCGACTCACGTCCCTGTGGGTCTTGCCGGCCATCCTGGCCGGCGCGTGACTTTCTCTTGCTCGTGCAAGAGAAAGTCACCAAAGAGAACACGCCCTCGGTGCCGCGCCCGGCTTCGCCGGGTTCGCTACGGACGGAC
>DASZWL010000437.1:0-3698 GCA_035546695.1 Rhodanobacteraceae bacterium
GTCGCTGATGCTGATCGCCGAAGCGGTTGGCGGAATCGTTTCCGGCTCGCTCGCCTTGCTCGCCGATGCGGGTCACATGCTGGTCGACGCCGGCGCGCTCCTGTTCGCGTGGCTCGGCGCGCGCTATGCGAAGCGTCCGGCTGATGCGCTGCGCACGTTCGGCTACGGGCGGCTCGAGGTGCTGGTCGGCTACAGCAATGCGCTGCTTCAGTTCGTGCTCGTCGCCTGGATCGTGGGCGAGGCGATCGCACGCTTCGCGCATCCGGCGCAGATCCTGTCGGGCACGATGCTGCTCGTCGCGCTCGCCGGTCTTTTCGTCAACGCGATCGTGCTGGCGACGCTGACGCACGAGCACGGCGATCTCAACACGGCCGCGGCGCGCCTGCATGTGCTCGGCGATCTCCTGGGATCGCTCGGCGCGGTCGCGGCAGCGTTGCTCGTGCGCTATCTCGATGCGCTCTGGGCCGATCCTCTCGTCTCGATCGCGGTGTCGCTGCTGATCCTCGGCGGCGCCTGGCGGCTCCTGCGCCGGAGCGCCCACATCCTGCTCGAAGGCACGCCCGAAGGCATCGACGCCGATCTCGTCGGCGCGACGATCGCGCGCGAAGCGATCGGCGTTCGCGACGTCCATCACGTGCACATCTGGCAGCTCGCGAGCGGAAGCCACGTCGCGACGCTGCACGCGAGCGCGATCGAGGGAAACGCGCCGGATCAGGTGATCGTGTCGATCCGGAGCGTGCTCCGCGAGCGCTTCTCGGTCTCTCATGCGACCGTGCAGCTCGAGACGGCGCCATGCAGCGAGCCCGGTTGCGGCGCTTCCGCCGCGGCATGAGCAAGTCCTGCCTCGAGACGTGCCTTGCGCGGTTCCCAGAGGCTGCTATCCTGCGCGCCCCGATTGAAAGCAGGCATTGAGGAACGACCGATGGGCAGAGGCGACCGCAAGACGCGCAAGGGCAAGATCGCGATCCGCAGCTACGGCAATGCGCGGCCCCACGCCGCGAAGAAGGCGGCGACCGGCGCCAAGCCTGCAGTGACGCGTCCGGCAGCGAAGACGGCCGTCAAGAAGGCCGCGCCCGTGAAGAAGGCGCCGGCGAAGAAGACCGGCTGACCGCTGCTTTCGCGCGAGTTCCGGCGCGCGATCCTTCTTGAACGCTTTCGACCTGCCGGGCGACGCACCGTCCGGCGATGCTGCCTCGCGAGCGCGGCTCGATTCCGCGCAATTCGCCCGGATTCCACATTCGTCATTCCGGCGAAGGCCGGAATCCAGCTTTGTCCGCCACATGAAAGGCCGGATTCCGCCTTCGCCGGAATGGCGGGCTCCAGCCGTGAGCGGCATCGCTCCGGACAAGACCGAGCCTTGCGTTTTCAGAGAACGGCGCACGTCGTCGTCCACCTTGTCGTGCTTCCCCCCTTTTCCGCGTATGGGTCGGTAAGGGCCGCGGTTTTCCGCGGCGCCGGGCACAGGCCGCCCGGATGGCCTGGAAAGACTTGGGGAGGCGACATGGAACGGAAAGATGCAAGCTCGCGCGCGCTCGCGCGCATCCGCCACGCGCTGGCGATCGGATTTCTTTTCGGCATCTTCGCGTGCGCGAGCGCGCCCGCGCAGGAACTGACGATCGCGAAGACGTTGCCCGATCTCGTCGCGGAATCGGAATGGATCGCGATCGCCGACCTCGTCGGCGCCGAGGCCAGGCGCAACGCGCGCGGCAATCTGATCGTGACGGATTACCGCTTCCGCATCGTGCAGACGATCGAAGGCATGCCGGATCGCGAGGTCGTGCTGACGCAGGGCGGCGGCACGCTCGCCGGCGAGACGCATCACGTCAGCGATTCGGCCGAGCTCGCCGTCGGCCAGCGCTATCTCGTGTTCGTGCGGCCGGGCCGCGACGAGGTGTTCTCGCCGTTCGTCGGCGGCGCGCAAGGCGCGTTCGTGCTGATCGGCGATACGAGCGCGAGATCGCTCGGCGCCGACGGCACGCTGCGCGATCGCCGAGAACTGCTCGACGAGGTCGACCGGCTCGTCGCCGAGCGCGGCGCGGCGCCGCCGCGCGAGCCGGAGCGGCATGCGATGCCGCCGGGCACGTATCCCGCGAAGGTCTATCGTCCGCTCGCGCTGACGCCGCCTGCCGCCGTCGCGACACGCGCGCCGGAAGCCGTGGAAGACGCAAGCGCGCCGCAGCGACGCACCGACGGAAACGATGCGCCGGCGCAGACGCTCGCGGTGGCGGGCACGAGGAGCATCGAAAGCCCGGACTGGCACTACACGCACCTGATCGCGCCGCCGGCGACGGTCGACGCGTTCCCGCACGACTGGGTATGGCATCCGTACGAGGAGAACCAGCTCGCGTACTGGAACACGTACGGCGGCAACGTCTATCTCGTCTACCAGGATCCGACCGGCGACTGGGCCTGGGAAAACGACCGCTTCGATCTAGCCGGCTGGCCGGACGACGCCACGATGATGGCGCAATTCGGCGTGACCTGGCCCGCCAATTACATCGGCTGGACGTTCTCGCGCTGGCACGGCGACGGCATCATCATCGAATCGGACACCGCGCTGAATCCCGCGTACTGCTGGACGCTCGACGACGCCTACGCGACCGACGGCACCGGCTCCTGCCAGAGCTTCCGCGCGACGATGCTGCACGAGGTCGGCCACGGTTGGGGACTCGATCATCCATGGGAGACGCAGGTCGTCTCGTGGGATTCGGTCATGAACTATTCGCCGGCGGCGTATCGGTTCGCGCGGCTCTTCGCCGACGACGCATCGGCCGTGCGCTCGGCGTTCGCGGGCCCTGCGATCCACGACGCGCTGATCTCGCTGTACACGGTGTCGGCGTCGAGCGGCGTCGGCGCGCAAGCGGTCTACACGCCGACGCAGATGTACACGGCCAACGTGCGGCACGGAGATGATCTTTCGACGTGGATGGCGAGCCAGTTCAAGATCGAGAATCTCGGCACCGACGACGTCGTCTCGCCGCGTATCGATTTCTATCTCTCGCCGAACCGCATGAACTGGGACGGCATTTCCGTCTATCTCAACGAAGGCGTCGGCGCGACCGTGCCGTCCGGCTGGGTCTACACGTACTGGCTCCCGTCGTTGCCGATTCCGGCGACGACGCCGACCGGCAACTACTATTTCGCCGCGTACATGCCCGACGGCGACGCGGATGGCAACAACAACAGCGCTTGGGCCACGCAGAACTGGAACGACGCGACGGTGCAGGTGCACGTCGACAACGTCACGCCGACGCTGACGCCGGAGACGTACTGGCAATCGAGCGATTATGGCTACATCGGCCCCGCCGGCACGTGGACGTTCACGTTCTACGGCGAAGCGGGCACGACGTACTACTACAGCATGTGTCCCGGCAGCGGCGGCTGGGCCGATTTCGACACGACGCTGTCGATCTCGTACGGCGGCGATACGCTCGGCTACGCCGACGACTCCTGCGACGTGCAGTCCGAGATCGCGTGGACGGCACCGTACGCCGCGTGGTTCACGGTGACGGTCGGCAGCTACAACGGCTGGTATCAGGGCACGTTCCAGCTCGCGTACAGGAAGGACGTCGCCGATCCGATCTTCCACGGCGGGTTCGATCCGTAGCGACTTGGCATGGCGGCACTCGTGGAATGCGATCGTCCCCCGCTCGCGTTCCCTTGCCATCACATCGTCGTCCCCGCGAAAGCGGGGACCC
>DASZWL010000438.1:0-5815 GCA_035546695.1 Rhodanobacteraceae bacterium
CGACTTCGTCGACATTCTGCGCGACAGCAAGATCGATGAGCCCGCGTCCGTGTGCGGCCTGCGAGATCGCATCGACTGCGGCATCGAGCGCCGACTCCGCTCCGTCGGTCTCTATCAGCAGCAACGCGCCGGCTTCCGGCACGACGTCGCCGCCATGCGCGCGCGCGAGTCGCAGCGATTCGGCATCGAGGAATTCGAGCGCCGACGGTGTCGCCGGCTGCGCCATGATGCGCGCGACGGCGGCGGCGGCGGATTCGATGTCGGAGTACGTCGCACGCAGCGTCCGCTTCGATGCCGGCAGCGGCGTCAGCTTCAGCGTCGCCTCGGTGATGATCGCGAGCGTGCCTTCGGCGCCGACGATGAAGCGCGTGAGGTCGTAGCCGGCTGCGCCTTTCGTCGTCGCGCTGCCGCAGCGGAAATCCTCGCCGGTTCCGGCGACGGCGCGAAGCGCGAGCACGTTGTCGCGCGTCGCGCCGTACTTCACCGCGCGCGGCCCGCCGGCGTTGCAGGCGAGGTTGCCGCCGATCGTGCAGTACGGCGCGGACGTCGGATCGGGCGGCCAGAAGAGTCCGTGCGGTTTCAGTGCCGCTTGCAGGTCGGCATTCAGCACGCCGGGCTCGACGATCGCCATGCGGTTGCCGGGATCGATCGCGAGGATGCGATTCATGCGTTCGAACGAGGCGACGATGCCGCCCTGTGTCGGCACGGTCGCGCCGGTCGTGTTCGTGCCGCGTCCGCGCGCGATCAGAGCGACGCGGTGCGTGCGACATGTGGCGACGAGCGCGACGACCTGCTCGTGCGCGACCGGAAACACGACGGCATCGGGCATCGCCTCGCGGCGCGAGTTGTCGTAGCCGTAGACGAGGCGCTCGGCTTCGTCGGTGACGAGGCCGTCGCTGCCGAACGTTGTGCGCAGTTGGTCGAGGAGTTCGGCTGAGAGCGCCATCGTGTCTTTCGCGAACGTCGTCGCGCCAATGATCGGGTGTCGGGCGGGCAGATCGCAATCGCCGGCTTTTCGCCTCTCCCGCTTGCGGGAGAGGCCGCGCCAATGGCGCGGGTGAGGGAAGTCGGAGTGGGGTGCTTCAATTGAAGATGCGGGACGAAGCGTTGAGCCACGCTTGCCCTCACCTACCCTCTCCCGCAAGCGGAAGAGGGGAAACGCACTCCTCGGCTCTCGACGGCACTCAATCCGTGTACTCGAACACCTTCACGACCTTCTCGACGCCGTCGGTATCGCGCGCGATTTGCGTCACGGCATCGTCTTCCTCGTGGCTGACCTTGCCCATCAGGTAGACGACGCGATGCGCGGTCGTCACGTTGACGCGCGTCGGATCGAAGCCCGGCAGGCTCGTGAGGTCGAGAAGGCCCGTCTTCACGCGCGCCGTCAGCATGTTGTCGGTGCGGCGCGACCACCAGCCTTCGGGCTCGCGCACGTCGATCTCGTTGACGATCTTGCGCGTGCCGTCGAAGCCGGTGACGAGCCGTTCGGCGCGCTGCTTCAGCTCTTCGGTACGCACTTCGCCGACGAGCAGCATCACGCCGTTGTAGACGACGATGATGACGCTGTTCTTGAGCGCAAGCTCCTTGTCCTTGTTGATCGCATCGTACGCGCCGAGATAGATGCGCTTGTCGTCGATGTAAGTGCCGGCGCCGCGGCGGTCGTGCGCGGGGCCGGCGCCGCCCGCCGCGCCTCCGACGATGGCGGCGGCGCAGCCACCGATCAGCGGAGCGGCGGCGAGAATCATTGCAAACACCGAATGGCGCAATCGCATCGGAACCTCAGCAGGCATCGAACGCATCGCGTCGCCAGTCGAACGAAGGCACGCGTTCGTCGTCACCGATCGCGACGACATCGAAGCGGCACGCGCAGCCGGCGAGGCGCGGATGATCGGCGAGATAAGCCGACGCGGAGCGCACGAGCTTCGCGCGCTTGGCCGCGTCGACCGAATCGATGCTGCCGCCGAAACGGCCCGACCTGCGATACCGCACTTCGACGAACACGATCGTGTCGCGATCCCGCATGACGAGATCGATCTCGCCGTAGCGGCAGCGGTAGTTGCGTGCGACGAGCGCGAGGCCGGCCGATTCCAGATGCGACAGCGCGAGCGCTTCGAAGCGCTCGCCGGCAGCGCGTGCCGTCGGCGCCGCGCGCGTCGCGGTTCGCATCGCTTCGCCTTCGCTCATTGCGCTTGCGGAGCCTCGCTGAGCGCGCCGTCGGCGGCGCGTGCGATGCCGCCGCTGAAACGCGCCCAGCCGACGAGTCGATGGATGCGGCCGAAGCTGTCGGCGGCGAGATCGCCGGTCGCGCCGTCGAGATAAGAATCCGGATGCGCGAGCAGCCAGTCGACGAACGGCAACAGCGCGTACGCGTCCATGCCGAACGCGAACAGGCGCGCGCCGACGCCGTTCGCGCTCGCGAGCTGGCGCGAGATCGCGTCGCGAGCCGGCCGGCCCGGCACGGGTCCGAACAGCCAAGGCGCGTCGCAGAACTCGACGCCGTCGAGATCGCGATCGAGGCCCGGATTCGCATCGCCCGAATAGACGTGCGAAGTGGCGAACACCGGTGCGGCGACGCTCGCGACCTTGAGCTGCGGCAGCAGCAGGCGCGCCTGTTGCGGACGCATGCTGATGAAGACGCCGGCGTCGGACGCGTCGCCGAGCGCGCCGGTCGCCTGCAATATCGAGGTCTTGTAGTTGACGTCGCCGTCGCGCAGGCGCGCTTCGCCGACGATGCTGCCGCCGCTCGCCTCGAACTGCGCGCGGAACGCGAGCGCGGCGCGCTCGGCCCAGTCGGTATCGGCCGTGATGACGACCGCGCGCGCGATGCCGCGCTCGCGCATGTGCTCGGCGACCTGCGCGCCTTCGGAATCGGGAAGGAGGCCGAACTCCGCGCTGCCGGCCGGCGGCACTTCGCCGGTGTCCGGATGGTTCAGCGCGAGCACCGGCGTCGCGAGATCGTGATGGAACAGCTCGCCGACCGCTTCGCGCTGCAACGGTCCGACGACGCGATCGGCGCCGTCGGCGACGGCCGCATCGTACGCCGCGACTGCGTCGGCCGGCGTCTTGCCGGCGTCGTAGATGCGCACGTCGGGACGCGACGCGTCGTCGCTCGCGAAATACGCGGCGAGGAATCCGTCGCGGATCGATTGCGACACCGCTGCGAGCTGCGCGCCGAGCGGCAGCAGCAGCGCGACGTGCTGCGGCATCGCGTAGCCTTCGGGCTCGGACGCGCCGTGTCCGGCTTGAATCGTGCCGACCGGCCGGCTCGGGCGCGGCATTGCGCGCGCGATCGCCTCGCCTTTCGAGCGCAGCGCCTGCTCGATCCATGGACGCAGCGGATCGTCCGGCGTCAGCGCCTCGGCGCGCTGTTTCAGTGCTCCGGCATCGAGCGCGGCGAGCGTGTCGATGATCTCCTTGCGGTTCTGGTCGCGATCGGCGTTCGCGAGATAGCGATCGAGCTGTGCGCGCGTGCGCGCGGCCGCGTAGCGATCGCCCTTCGCGACTTCCGCGCGTGCGCGCAGTTCGAGCGCGCGCGGTTGAAGATCCTCGGGCAGGCTTTCGACCGGCGCCGCGAGCAGCGCCTCGGCCTGTGCGACGTCGCCGTGCGCAAGCGCGATCTCGGCGTCGAGGAGATCGAGACGAACCGGATCGGAACCGTGCAGCCGGCGGCGTTTGACGTCGCCGAGCGTGCGCGCGGCGCCGTCGAGATCGCCGGCATCGCGCAGCGATTCGGCCGCGCGCAACCGATAATGCGCTGCCGCATCGCCACCGCTCGATTCGGCGAGCGCCTCGAATGCGGCCGCGGCTTGGTCGAGATCGCCGTGACGATAGAGCTGCTCGGCTTTCGCGGCGTCGGCAGGCGACGCGGCGGGCTCTTCTTCCTCGATCGTCGCGCAGGCTGCGAGCGCGAGCGCGAATAGCGCGATGGCGACAAGACGTCCCTGTCGGAAGCGAGCGTGCACGGCAGCTCCTCGGTGATCGGCACGGGATCGCATGATAGCGGATCGACGCTCGCGGGCCGTGCGCGTCGCCGCGCATCCGCTATGCTCGTTCAGCATTGAAGGAGGAATCGCCATGGCCGCGGGTTGTCTCTGGGTCGTCGCGACGCCGATCGGCAATCTCGACGATCTCTCGCCGCGCGCGGCGGCGGTGTTGAAATCCGCGGCGATCGTCGCGGCCGAGGACACGCGGCACAGCGCGCCGCTGCTCGCGCGCGCCGGCAGCCACGCGCGCACGCTCGCGCTGCACGAGCACAACGAGCGCGAGCAGGCCGCGCGCATCGTCGAGGCGATCCGCTCCGGCGCCGACGTCGCATTGATCAGCGACGCCGGCACGCCGCTCGTCAGCGATCCCGGTTTCCGTCTCGTCCGTGCCGTGCGCGAGGCCGGATTCGTCGTCTCGCCGGTGCCGGGGCCTTGCGCTGCGATTGCGGCGCTGTCGGTCGCGGGGCTTCCGAGCGATCGCTTCGTCTTCGAGGGATTTCTGCCTGCGAAATCGTCGGCGCGGCGCGAGCGCTTGCAGGCGCTCGCCGCCGAGACGCGCACGCTGATCGTCTACGAATCGAGCCATCGCATCGCCGAATCGCTCGCCGACGCGGTCGACGTATTCGGCGCGAATCGCGAAGCCGTGCTCGCGCGCGAATTGACGAAAGTTTTCGAGACCGTGATCGCTGCGCCGCTCGGCGAGATCGCCGAGCGCGTCGCGGCCGACGCGAACCAGCAGCGTGGCGAGTTCGTCCTGCTCGTCGCCGGCGCCGTCGACGACGACGCGGACGCGCGCATCGCGGAAGGCCGACGCGTATTCGCGCTCCTGCGCGAGGAATTGGCTCCAGCGAAAGCCGCGAAACTCGCGGCCGCCATCAGCGGTGCGCCGCGCAAGGCGCTGTATCATTCCGAGTGATCGATTCGCGCGCCGCGCCAGGAAATCCGCGATGAACGAATTGCTGCGCGACGCCGCCGAGCGCGCATCCGCGTATCTCGAAGGACTCGATGCACGGAGCGTCGCGCCGGATCGCGCGGCCATCGCAGCGCTCGATGCGCTCGACGTTCCGCTGCCGAGGAAGGGATCGGACGATGCGAGCGTCATCGCCGAGCTCGACGCGCTGTCGCCCGCGACGATGGCAATGGCCGGCCCGCGCTTCTTCGGCTTCGTGATCGGCGGCGCGCTGCCGGTAACGCTCGCGGCGAACTGGATCGCCGGCGCGTGGGATCAGAACTCGGCGTATTTCAACGCGACGCCGGCGACGGCGCGGCTCGAGCAGGTCGCGCTCGGCTGGCTCGTCGATCTATTCGGACTACCGAAGGGAACCGGCGGCGCGTTCGTCACCGGCGCGACGGTCGCGAATTTCACGGCGCTTGCGGCTGCGCGACACGCGGTGCTCGCGAAGGCCGGATGGAATGTCGAAGCAGACGGCTTGTTCGGTGCGCCGCCGGTCCATGTCGTCGTCGGCGACGAGGCACATCCGAGCCTGATCAAGTCGCTCGGTCTTCTGGGGCTCGGTCGCAATCGCGTGACGCGCGTTCCGGTCGATGCGCAAGGACGCACGCGCGTCGATGCGCTGCCGAAGCTTGAGGGGCCCGCGATCGTCTGTGTGCAGGCCGGCAACGTGAATTCGGGCGCGATCGATCCCGTCGCGCGGATTTGCGCGCAAGCGAAAGAGAGCGGCGCGTGGGTGCACGTCGACGGCGCATTCGGCTTGTGGGCCGCAGCGGCGAGCCGGTTCGCCGACGCGATGCGCGGAATCGACGAAGCCGATTCGTGGGCGACCGACGCGCACAAGTGGCTCAATGTGCCGTACGACTCGGGCCTCGCGTTC
>DASZWL010000439.1:0-3591 GCA_035546695.1 Rhodanobacteraceae bacterium
CCGGCTTTCGGCTTCCCCGCACCCGCCTGAGCGAATTCAGCCGATTCGGAAACGTACGTCGAAACTTCCTGCGAGGTTTGCGTGAACATGACGACTCATCCTTGTCGTGGAGTGGTGGAATCGGTGCGGATCAGGCCGACGTAAAGGCCTTCGATCGCGAACGCGTGACGTGCAGGATCGACTTCGATCGGCGGGAAATCCGGATTCGCAGGCAGGAGGCGGACGCGTCCTTTGCGCCGGTCGAGCGTCTTGACCGTGACCTCGTCGTCGATGCGTGCGACGACGATGCGTCCGTGATCGGCGCTTTCGGCGCGGTGCACGGCGATGAGGTCGCCGTCGAGAATGCCGGCGTCGCGCATGCTGAGGCCGACGACGCGCAAGAGGTAATCGGCGCGCGGCCGGAACAGGCCGGCGTCGACGTCGTGATGCGCTTCGACGTTCTCGGCGGCGAGAATCGGGCTGCCGGCGGCGACCCGGCCGACGAGGGGAAGCGAGGTCGCCGACGGTGCCCGTGAGCGTTGCGGCAGGCGAAGGCCGCGATGGAAGGGCAGACGTTCGAGCGCGCCCTTGCGGACCAGCGCATCGACGTAATCCTGGGCTGAGCTATGGCTGCTAAGTCCAAGATTCTCCGAGATTTCGCGAAGCGTCGGCGCGCGGCCGTGGCGGTCGAGGTGCCCCCGGATGCAGTCGAGGACGCGTTGCTGGTTCGGAGTCAGGCGATCGTTCATACGTACTAATGTACGTATTCATGAGGTGATGCGCAAGAGCCGTCATGCACCTGTTACTCCGCGCGAAAGCGGGCGCTGTCGCCTGCCTGAAATGTTTCTTGCTGACGTTATACCGTTTATCGGTATACGATATAACGGTGGCGATCAAGTCTTTTCGATGCAAGGATACGCAGCGCCTTTTCGAGAGAACGCCCGTGCGCCGATTCGGCGCTGTCGAGAGCGTTGCCAGGCGCAAGCTCGAGCAACTCGATGCGGCAGCAACGCTGGAGTTCCTGCGCGTCCCGCCAGGCAATCGACTGGAGGCGTTGAAAGGCGACCGCATTGGGCAATACAGCATCCGGATCAACGATCAGTTCCGGCTCTGTTTTTGCTGGGACGGAACGAACGCCGAGGACGTCGAGATCGTCGACTATCACTGAGGACATCGGACCATGAGCAAGAAACTACCGCCGATCCATCCCGGCGAGATCCTGCGAGAAGAATTCATGCGTCCGCTCGGTTTGTCGAGCAACGCGCTCGCGACCGCAATCGGCGTTACGGCAGCGCGCGTCAACGAGATCGTGCGCGAGCGGCGCGGCATCAGCGCGGATACTGCACTACGGCTCGCGCGTTATTTCGGCACCGATGCGCAGAGCTGGATGAATCTGCAGCAGCGCTACGATCTCGAGTGCGCCAAGGACGCGCTCGGCGCGTCGCTCAGGAAGATCCGTCGTCACCCGACGTCGAAAGCGGCGTAGAAGCGCCTAGCCGGCCTTCTTCTTCGCAAGCATCAGCCACGTATCCACGACCGTATCCGGATTCAGCGACACCGACTCGATGCCCTGATCCATCAACCATTCGGCGAGGTCGGGATGATCGCTCGGTCCCTGGCCGCAGATGCCGACGTACTTGCCTTTCTTCTTCGCGGTCTGGATCGCCATCGAAAGCATCTTCTTGACGGCGGGATTTCGCTCGTCGAAGAGGCCGGCGACGATGCCGGAATCGCGATCGAGACCGAGCGTCAGCTGCGTGAGATCGTTCGAGCCGATCGAGTAGCCGTCGAAGATGTCGAGGAATTCGTCGGCGAGGAGCGCATTCGACGGGACCTCGCACATCATGATGATCTTGAGGCCCGGCCCTCCGTCGACACTGTCGCCTTTTTTGAGTCCGTTCTTCGCGAGCACGTCGATGACCTTGCGGCCTTCCTCGAGCGTGCGCACGAACGGGATCATGACCCACGCGTTCGTCAGGCCCATCTCGTCGCGCACCTTCTTCATCGCGCGGCATTCGAGCGCGAACGCATCGGTGAACGATGGATCGACGTAGCGGCTCGCGCCGCGGAAGCCGATCATCGGATTCTCCTCATGCGGCTCGTAGCGCGCGCCGCCGATGAGGTTCGCGTATTCGTTCGACTTGAAATCCGAAAGCCGCACGATGACCGGATTCGGCGCGAACGCGGCCGTGATCGTCGCGATGCCTTCGGCGAGGCGATCGACGTAGAAGCTGACCGGATCGCGATAGCCGGAAATACGCTCGTCGATCTGCCGCTTCGTCTCGGCGTCCTGCTTGTCGTATTCGAGCAGCGCCTTCGGATGCACGGCGATGTGGCTCGCGATGATCATCTCGAGCCGCGCAAGACCGACGCCGGCGTTCGGCAACATCGCGAAATCGAATGCGCGCTCGGGATTCGCGACGTTCATCATGATCTTGAGCGGCGCCGGCGGCATCGCGCCGAGATCGGCCGTGACGCGCTCGAAATCGAGCTTGCCGTCATAGATGAAGCCGGTGTCACCTTCGGCGCACGAGACCGTGACTTCGACGCCGTCCGGAATCGCATCGAGCGCATTGCCGGTGCCGACGACCGCAGGAACGCCGAGCTCGCGCGCGATGATCGCCGCATGGCACGTGCGGCCGCCGCGGTTCGTCACGATCGCGGCCGCGCGCTTCATCACGGGCTCCCAGTCGGGATCGGTCATGTCGGCGACGAGCACGTCGCCGGGCTCGACGCGGTTCATGTCCTTGATCGAGCGGATCACGCGCGCTTTTCCGGCGCCGATCTTCTGGCCGATCGAGCGGCCTTCGGCGAGTACCTTGCCGCGCGACTTGAGGTGGAAGCGCTCGATCTGCGTCGCGCGCGCGCGAGACTTCACCGTTTCCGGACGCGCCTGCACGATGTAGAGCTTGCCGGTCGCGCCGTCCTTCGCCCATTCGATGTCCATCGGGCGCTGGTAATGTTCCTCGATCACGAGCGACTGCTTCGCGAGCTCCTGCACGTCGGCGTCGCCGATGCAGAACTTCGCGCGATCGGCGGCCGGCGTGTCCTCGATCCTCACGCGCTCGCCGGGCTTGTCCGAATAGACCATGCGCTGCTGTTTCGCACCGAGCTGTCGACGGAGGATGGCGGGCTTGCCGGCTTTCAGCGTCGGCTTATAGACGTAGAACTCGTCCGGATTGACCGCGCCTTGCACGACCATCTCGCCGAGTCCATAGCTGCCGGTGACGAACACCGCGTCGCGGAAGCCCGATTCGGTGTCGAGCGTGAAGAGTACGCCCGATGCGCCGATGTCCGAGCGCACCATCAGCTGCACGCCGGCCGAGAGGAACACGTCCTCGTGCTTGAAGCCGTGATGGACGCGATACGCGATCGCGCGATCGTTGTAGAGCGAAGCGAAGACTTCCTTGACCTTATGCAGGACATCTTCGATGCCGGTGACGTTGAGGAAAGTCTCCTGCTGGCCCGCGAACGAGGCGTCGGGAAGGTCTTCGGCCGTCGCCGACGAGCGCACGGCCACGGCGATGTCGGATGCGCCGGCGTCCTTGCAAAGCCTCGCGTACGCGTCGCGGATCGCCTGGTCGAGATCGGCCGGCAAGGGCGTCTCGATGA
>DASZWL010000440.1:0-1545 GCA_035546695.1 Rhodanobacteraceae bacterium
GCCGCTCTGGGAAACGCGGCTCTCGCAGGCGAGTCTCGTTTGGCTCGACGATCACGTCATCCAGTCCGCTCCGGTGTTTCCGGGCGCAGGCTATGTCGAGATGGCACTCGTGGCCGCGCGGCGTCTTCATCCCGAAGGCGCGCTCGTGCTGCGCGACGTCGAGTTCCTGCGCCCGCTCGTCCTCACCGGACGAAACGAGATCGCGATGCAGATCGCGGTCGATCGCGAAAGCGGCCGCTTCGAGATCCATTCGCGTCGCGTCGACGGTGCGCAAGAATGGACGCGTCACGCGAAAGGCCGACTCGGCACGCTCGATGCGCCGGCGCCCGTGCCGCTTGGCTTCGATGCATTGCAGCCGCTGCGCGAGGACGCGCGAACGACGGAAAGTTTCTACGCTTCGCTGCACGCTCGCGGATTGCGCTACGGCGCGAGTTTTCGCGGGCTGACGAAGGTTCACGCGGCAAGCACCGAAGCGATCGGCGAGATCGGGCCCGTGGAAACGCTGGCGACCGACGCGTTCCTCGCGCACCCGGCGTTGCTCGACGCCGCGTTCCAACTGCTTGCGGCGTGCGGAGCGGGCAGCGACGCGCGCCTCTTCCTGCCGGTTCGCATCGCCGAGATCCGTTTCCATGCCGGCCTCGGCGATCGCTGCGTGGCGCGCTGTGCGCTCGACGCCGTCAGCGGTACGGGTGTCACCGGACGGGTCGAGCTCTCCGACTCGGACGGCGCGCCGTGTCTGTCGGTGCGCGGATTGCAGGCGCAATTCGTCGACGAGGGCGTCGAAGGGGATGCGCTCGATGCGCTGCTCTATGTCTATCGCTGGGAGCAGGCTCCGCTGTCGGCCGAAGCCTTCGGCATGGCGCGCCGCTCCGTGCTGCCTTCTCTCGCGGAATCGCGCGCGCGTTCGCGCGATATCGTCACGGCGATCGAGCGCGATACCGCATGGCCGCGCTACTACGCCGCCGTCGAGCCGTACCTGACGCGGCTCGCGGCGAACGGCTTCGTCGCGGCGCTCGAACGGCTCGGTGCACTTCACGATGGCCGGCTCACGCAAAGTGCGCTGGCCGCACTTCGCGCACGGGATCCTTCCGGCGGACTCTGGACCGAGCGGCTCGTCGGATTGCTCGCCGATGCAGGCTGCATTTCCACGACGGATGACGGGTGGGACGTCAAGCGCGCGGCCGCGGATGCTCCGCCCGAGGCGGCCGCTTACGGAATCGACATCGCGTTGCTGTCCGAGGCGAGCGAGGGTCTTGCCGACGCGTGGCAGGGATCTCGACGCGGCAAGGATGCGATCTTCACCGCCGATGCGCTGCCGTTGCTCGCGCGCTTCTACGACGATGCGCCGGCTTCCGCGTTCTACAACCGGCTGCTCGCCGAGGCCGTTGCCGATCTCGCAGCGAAAAGCCGTCGATCGGGCGTGTTGCGCGTGCTCGAAATCGGCGCCGGGACGGGCGGCACGACGCGTCACCTGCTCGACGCGCTTTCCGGCCAGCCGTTCTCTTACGTCTGCACCGATTCGGCGCCGATGCTGGTCGACTCGCT
>DASZWL010000441.1:0-12159 GCA_035546695.1 Rhodanobacteraceae bacterium
GGTCTCGGGCACGATCAAGTCGATCACCGACTTCGGCGTGTTCGTCGGCCTCGACGGCGGCATCGACGGTCTGGTTCATCTGTCCGACATTTCCTGGCAGACGACCGGCGAAGACCTCGTGCGCAACTTCAAGAAGGGCGATGAGATCGAGGCCGTCGTGCTCGCTGTCGATCCGGAGCGCGAGCGCATCTCGCTAGGCATCAAGCAGCTCGAGCAGGATCCGTTCGGCCAGTTCATGGCCGCGCATCCGAAGGGCAGCATCCTGAACGGCACCGTCCGCGAGGTCGACGCCAAGGGTGCGACGATCGATCTCGGCGACGGCGTGGAAGGTTATCTGCGCGCGAACGACATCGCCAAGGAGCGAGTCGACGACGCGACGCAGCACCTCAAGGTCGGCGACAAGGTCGAGGCCAAGTTCATCGGCATGGATCGCAAGGGCAGGAGTCTCCAGCTCTCGATCCGCGCGAAGGACGAGGACGAGCTGCAGGACGCGCTCGCGGAGTACCAGAGCGCTTCGGGCGGCACGACCAAGCTCGGCGCGCTGCTCAAGGAACAGCTGAACCGTTGATGCGAAAGACCGGGCGCGCGGCGATGACCCGCGCGCCCGTTTCGGCGACGAGCGCCTTGCGAACGGATCGCCCGAAACGACGAGCCCATGTCCGACCACGACGCCATCACCGATACTTCAATGACCAAGTCGGAGCTGATCGAAGCCCTCGCCGAGCGTCAGAAGCACCTCGCGGCCAACGATGTCGAGCTTGCCGTCAAGAGCCTGCTCGAGCAGATGAGCCAGGCCCTGTCCGTGGGCGAGCGCATCGAGATCCGCGGCTTCGGCAGTTTCTCGCTGCATTACCGTCCGCCGCGCATGGGTCGCAATCCCAAGACCGGCGACGCGGTCGCGCTGCCAGGCAAGCACGTGCCGCACTTCAAGCCGGGCAAGGAGCTGCGCGAGCGCGTCAACGACGGCGCGCAATCGTCCGACGGCAACGGCTGAGCTTTCGTTCACCCGCGTTTTCCCATCGAGGCGGACACCCGCTTCCGCCGATCGCCGCGCGCGGTCATGATAGGGTGAAGGCGCAATTCAGAGCGCCGTGATTTTCCGATCGCGAAGCCCCACATCGCCCGCATGCGCCTCGCACTCGTCATCCTCATCGTCGTCTTCGTCGTGCTCGGCGCGATCTTCGGCGCGCTGAACGCCGAGCGCATCACGCTCGATCTCTATTTCTGGCAGCCGAGCGTGCCGAAGGGCGCGCTGATCCTCAGCGCCGTCGTCGTCGGCTGGCTCGCCGGCGGCCTCGTCGCGTGGCTTGCACCGCGGCCGCGGATTCACCGCGAGCTGCGCGAAACGCGCCGCCAGTTGCGCGAGGCGCAGAGCGGGCCCAGGCCGCCGAGTGATGGCGCGCCCGACGACGCATGAGCGAGCTCGCGCTTCCGCTCCTTTTCCTTCTGCTTCCGGTCGCCGCGCTCTCGGGCTGGGTACTCGGAAGACGCGGCAGCGAGCGTACGTCCGGCGCGCGTGTCAGCGAGCTTTCGACGAACTACTTCCGCGGCCTCAATTACCTTCTGAACGAGCAGCAGGACAAGGCGATCGAGGTGTTCCTGAAGCTTGCCGAGATCAATCGCGATACGGTCGAGACGCATCTCGCGCTTGGGAATCTGTTCCGCCGCCGCGGCGAGGTCGATCGCGCGATCCGAGTGCACCAGCATCTGATCGCGCGTCCGAACCTCAACGAGGACGAGAAGACCGTCGCACTGCTCGAGCTCGGCGAGGACTACATGCGCGCCGGCCTCCTCGATCGTGCGGAGACGCTCTTCACCGATCTCGTCGCGATGAACGCGCAAGCGCCGTCGGCGCTGAAGCACCTGATCGGCATCTATCAGCACGAGCGCGACTGGGACCAGGCGATCGGCCACGCGCGCCGCCTCGAGCAGGCGACCGGCGAATCGCAGGGTGCGACGATCGCGCAGTTCCATTGTGAGCTCGCCGAGCAGGCGCGCGCGCGCGGTGCGCTCGACGAGGCACGCGCGCACATCGACGATGCATACGCCGCCGAGAGCGAGTGCGTGCGCGCGAGCATGATCAAGGGCCACATCGAGGCGGCCGACGGCCATCTCGACAAGGCGATCGCGGCGTTCGAGCAGGTCGCCGAGCAGGACGTCGACTACGTCCCCGAGATTCTCTCGCCGCTACTCGACTGCTACGCGCGCGCCGGGCAGATGGCGCGCGCCGAGGAATTCCTGCTCGGCATCACCGAGAAATACCAGGGCGTCTCGCCCGTGCTCGCGCTCGCGCGCCTGTACACGCGCACGCAAGGCGAGGACGCGGCCGTCGCGTTTCTGAATCGCGCATTGCGTCAGCGGCCGTCGGTGCGCGCGTTGATGGCGCTTATCGACGTGAACCTCCACACCGCGAGCGGCGAGGCGAGAGACAATTTCCTGATCCTGCGCGATCTCACGCGCAAGCTCGTCGAAGGCCAGGCGATGTACCGCTGCAACAAATGCGGCTTCGGCGCGAAGGCGCATCACTGGCAATGCCCGAGCTGCAAGAACTGGGGCACGGTGCGGCCGATCCACGGCGTCGTGGGCGAGTAGCCGACGGTGCCGGGCGCGTCGGCACCGATCTTGTGGGCCGGCGCCGCGCTGGTCGTGTCGGCGATCGTGACGCGCGCTTCGATCGTCTACGCGCGTCGTCGCAATCTCATCGACGCGCCCGGCATGCGACGTTCGCATACGGTGCCGACGCCGCGCGGCGGCGGCATCGGGATCGTCGTCGCGATCCTCGCGTGCGGTTTGCTTCCGTCGATTGCCGGGACCGCATCGACGGGGCCGACGGCGTTCTGGTGGCTCATACCAGGCGTGATTGGCATCGCGCTGGTCGGGTGGATCGACGACCACGGCGGCCTTTCGATCGCCAAACGCTTTGCGATGCATTGCGTCGCAGCGCTCTGGACGTTCGTGGTGCCGCTGCTTCCGGTCGCGATCTCCGGCGGACCGTCGCCCTGGCTCGTCGTCGTCATGCTCTCCGGCGGACTGCTCGGCGCGGCGCTGGCGGTCTGGTCGATCAATCTCCACAATTTCATGGACGGCATCGACGGCATCCTCGCGCTGCAGTCGATCTTCGTATTCGGCATGCTCGCAACGCTGTTCGCTCGAGCAGGCAACACGGAAAGTGCGTGGCAACTCGGGCTGTGGGCCGCGGCCGTGCTCGGCTTCCTGCCGTTCAATTTTCCGCGCGCGCGGATTTTCATGGGCGACGTCGGCAGTGGCGTGCTCGGATTTCTCGTCGCCGTCGCGGTGATCGGGCAGATGCTCGATCCGCGCATCGCGTTCGCGAGCGGGCTCGTCGCCTGCTCGGCCTTCGTTACCGACGCGACCTGCACGCTCGTCTCGCGCATGGTCCGCGGCCGCCGTTGGTATAGTGCGCACCGCGAGCACCTCTACCAGTGGCTCGTCCGCTGCGGCAACTCGCATGCGCGCGTCGTCGCGTACTACATGGGCTGGAACCTCCTCATCGTGCTGCCTGCCATTGGCTGGATGAATCGATCGATCGCGAGCGATGCGCGCGCGGCACCCGCAGGATTCGGTGCTGCATTGCTCGTGTACGCGCTCGCGGTCGGCATCTGGCTCGTCGGCAAGAAGCATTGCATCGGCAGCGTGCGTGCGCGGAGCCGTCATGAAGCCGCGTAGCCTCATCGCCGCGATCCATCCCCGCCTCGCCGTCGTCGTGCACGACATGGCCATGGTCTGGGTCGCGTGGACCGCGGTCAGCATGCTGCGCTGGTCGCTCGCGCCGAACCCGTCGCCGGTGACGCTGTTCGGAACCGAAGTGTGGCTCGTTCTTGCCGCACAAGGCGCGATCTTCTGGTGGACCGGCCTCTACAAGGGACTCTGGCGCTTCGCGAGCCTGCCCGATCTCTGGAACATCGCGAAAGCCGCCGTGCTCGGCGCGCTCGCGATCGCGATCACGCTGTTTCTCTACAACCGGCTCGCGACCGTGCCGCGCACGGTGCTGACGATCTATCCGCTCGTGCTCGCCGTGCTGCTCGGCGCGCCGCGGCTTCTCTATCGCTACTGGAAAGACAGCCGGCTCGATTTCTCGGCGCGCGCGCCGAGTCAGCGCGTGCTCGTGCTCGGCGCCGGCAAGGCCGGCGAAGCGCTCGTGCGCGATCTGCGGCGCGAGAACCGCTATCTGCCGGTCGGATTCCTCGACGACAAGCACTCTTTGCGTGGCTCGCGCGTGCACGGGGTACCCGTGCTCGGCGCGCTCGATCAGTTGCCGGCGCTCGCGCGCGAGACCGCTGCCGAGATGCTCGTCATCGCGATGCCGACCGCGAGCAAGGCCGAGATGCGCCGCGCGGTCGATCTCTGCGAAGCGTGCAATCTGCCGTTCCGCACGGTGCCGCGGCTCGAGGACGTCGTCGCCGGACGCTCGAGCTTCAACGAGCTGAAAGAGGTCGCGATCGAAGATCTGCTCGGACGCGATCCGGTGCAGCTCGACTGGACCGCGATCCGCACGCAGATCGCTGGCAAGCGCGTGCTCGTCACCGGCGGCGGCGGCTCGATCGGATCGGAGCTCTGCCGGCAGATCGCGCGTCTCGGCGCCGAATCGCTGACCGTGCTCGATCTTTCCGAATACAACCTCTATCTGATCGAGCAGGAGCTCCGCGGCGCGCATCCGGATCTCATCTTCAACGCCTGCCTCGGCGATTGCGCCGATGCCGCGACCTCGGCGCACGTGTTCGCGTCGGCGCGGCCCGAGATCGTGTTCCACGCGGCCGCTTACAAGCACGTGCCGCTTTTGCAAGGGCAATTGCGCGAGGCGTTCCGCAACAACGTCATCGGCACGCAGGTCGTCGCCGAAGCGGCCGACCGCCACGGCGCGCGCAGTTTCGTCCTGATCTCGACCGACAAGGCCGTCAATCCGACCAGCGTCATGGGCGCCTGCAAGCGCGTCGCCGAGATCTTCTGCCAGAACCTCGCGAGCCGGTCGTCGACGCGCTTCATCACGGTCAGGTTCGGCAACGTGCTCGATTCGGCGGGCTCGGTCGTGCCGCGCTTTCGCGAGCAGATCCGCGCGGGTGGCCCGGTGACGGTCACGCATCCCGAGATCACGCGCTATTTCATGACGATTCCCGAAGCCTGCCAGCTGATCCTGCAAGCCGCGGTGCTCGGCAACGGCGGCGAGATCTTCGCGCTCGACATGGGCGAGCCGGTGCGCATCCGCGATCTCGCCGAGCAGATGATCCGGCTCGCCGGAAAGTCGTCCGAAGGCGAGATTCCGATCGTCTACACCGGCCTGCGTCCCGGAGAGAAGCTCTTCGAGGAGCTGTTCCATCCGCTCGAGAACTACAGCGACACGACGCACGCGAAGATCTTCCTCGCGCAGCCGCGCAGCATGTCGTGGAGTCTCCTGACGGCGCAGCTTCGACAGGCCGCCGCAGCCGCTCGCGACTACGACGAAGACGCGCTGCGCCGCGTGCTCGATCAACTGCTGCCGGAGTTCGCCGCGCGCGACCCTTTTGACGCGGCGCAAATCATCCCGATGGATTCGAGATCCGCCTGAGGTCCGAGAATGCAGAAACGTTTGCGCAAGGTCGTCTTTCCCGTCGCCGGACTCGGCACGCGCTTCCTGCCCGCGACGAAAGTCGTTGCGAAGGAAATGCTGCCGGTGCTCGATCGTCCGCTGATCCAGTACGCGGTCGACGAAGCCGTCGACGCCGGCGCCGATACGCTCGTCTTCGTCACGAACCGCTACAAGCACGCGATCGCCGATTATTTCGACAAGGCGTACGAGCTCGAGGCGAAGCTCGCCGAAGCCGGCAAGGATGCGCTGCTCGGGCTCGTCAAAGGTACCTTGCCGCGCGGAGTGCGTTGCGTGTTCGTCACGCAGCCCGAAGCGCTCGGCCTCGGCCACGCCGTGCTCTGCGCGAAGCCGGTCGTCGGCGACGAGCCGTTCGGCGTGATCCTGCCGGACGACCTGATCTGGACCGGAAAGGAACCCGGCGCGCTGCGCCAGATGGCCGAACTTTCGGCGAACGAGAACGCCGGCGTCGTCGCGGTCGAGGAAGTCCCGCGCGAGGACACGAGCAAATACGGCATCGTCGACGCGACGCCGATCTCCGATCGCGCCGCGAAGATCAAGCTCGTCGTCGAAAAACCGAAGCCGGCCGTCGCGCCGTCGAATCTCGCGATCGTCGGCCGCTACGTGCTGCCGGGCCGCATCTTCGAATTGCTAGAGAAGACGACGCCGGGCGCCGGCGGCGAGATCCAGCTGACCGACGCGATCGAGACGCTTTTGTCCGAGCAGCCAGTTCTGGCATATCGATTCGAGGGCACGCGTTTCGACTGCGGCAACAAGCTGGGTCTCGTGAAAGCGACGTTGCATATGGCGCTGCAGGATGAGCAGATCGGTGAGGCGACGCGCGAGATCATCCGGGATTCGGGATTCGGGATTCGGGATTCGTAAAGCGTTCGTCCCCGTTCCATCCCGAATCCCGTCATCCCGAATTCCGGCTCTTCCATGGACCTCAGCCACATCCTCAATCACCTCGGCGAAGACCGCTCGCAATACTTCGGCGCCGTCGCGCCGCCGATCGTGCAGTCGTCGATCTTCGCGTTCCCGACCGTCGCCGCGATGCGCGAAGGATTCCGCGACGAGCTCGCGCATCACGTCTATACGCGCGGCAACAATCCGACCGTCGAAATCCTGCGCAAGAAGGTTGCTGCGCTCGAAGGCGCCGAGGATTGCCTGATGTTCGGCAGCGGCGCCGCGGCGATCTCGGCCGCGGTCGTCGCGAGTCTCGCGGTCGGCGATCACGCGATCTGCGTCGCGCGGCCGTATAGCTGGACGCGTGCGGTGCTGCACAATCTGCTCGGCCGCTTCGGCGTTTCGACGACATTCGTCGACGGCACCGACGTCGCGAATTTCGAGTCGGCACTGACGGAGAGAACTCGGCTCATCGTGCTCGAAAGCCCGAATTCGATGACGTTCGAGCAGCAGGATCTCGCCGCCATCGCCGCGCTCGCGAAATCGCGCGGCATCCGCACGATCTGCGACAACAGCCACGCGACGCCGCTGAACCAGTCGCCGCTCGCGCTCGGCATCGATCTCGTCGCGCATTCGGCGACGAAATACCTCAACGGCCATAGCGACGTCGTCGCCGGTGCTCTTTGCGGAAGCCGCGAGCTGATCCGCGACGTGTTCCGCGGACCGTTCATGACACTCGGCGCGTTGCTCGCGCCGCACGACGCGTGGCTCATGATTCGCGGCCTGCGTACGCTGCCGATCCGCATGCAGCGCATCGCTGAGACGACAGCGAAGATCCTCGCGTTCCTCGAATCGCATCCGAAAGTACGTAAGGTCCATTCGCCACGCGCGACGGGAAATCCGCAGCTCGGTCTCACCGCGCGCCAGCTTCGCGGCGCGAGCGGGCTCGTGACGATCGAGCTCGATGCACCGGACGTCGCGGCCGTCGAGCGGTTCTGCGATGCGTTGAAGCGGTTTTTGATGACGGTATCCTGGGGCGGCTACGAATCGCTGCTGTTTCCGGTCGCGGCCGTGCATCCGGCCGACGCGCCGCTCGATCCGCCGGGGACGCTGCCGCTCTCGCTCGTCAGGCTTTCGATAGGGCTCGAGGAGTCCGCCGTGCTGATCGCCGATCTCGAAGCAGCGCTCGCGCGGATCTGACGCGCTACGGCGCGAAGAAGCGCCAGCCGAGCGCGCCGAACGCGAGCGCCGCGGCGACGAGCGCAATCGCCGCGCCGATGAGCTGACGTCCGAACGCGACCGCGTTGCTGCCGCTTCGGACCGGCGTGTCGCGCAGCACGCGCGAGGACGAAAGCGGCCAGCGCCGTTGCTCGATGACGCTCCGGCCGATCCGCGCCGCGTATGCCGCGAGCAGCAGCACGCAGAGGCCGCAGGCGAGGCTGCTGATGCCGATCGTCCGGCGGATCGTGTGGAAGAAAACGTCAGGTGGCATCGTTTGCGCGACGCCAGCGAGCCAATGACGAAACAGGGCGACGAGAAGCACCGCAGCGATTGTGGCCGCGCTGAGAACGCGCACCGCGACGCGGCGCAGTTGCGGATCGGCGCGGTGGATTTCGGTCGTCATGCGTGTTTCCCCGGAAGCATCGAGCATAGCTGCCCGTCGACATCGGCGCGCCGCCGTCCGTCGCCGAATCGGACCTCCGGTCGCGGCTGCTATGCTGTCGCGATGAAAACTTGCGTCGTTCTTGCGATCGCAGCTCTGTTGTCGGCATGCCACGCGATGCCGGTCACGCGTTCGGTGACGCAGCCGATCGCGTCCGCGCAATCGTCAACCGGCGTCTTCGACAATCACGAGCAGGTCTGGCAGGCCGGCGAATCGCATGCGGCCGGCGTTCCGCACGTCGTCGTCTCGATCGAGGCCGCGCGCGATGCGCAATGGTCGATCTGGCACGTTCATCTCGATGCGACGCCGCCGCTGGAAGCGTCGTGGGCGGTCCGCTCGGCCGTGCAGACCGATGGATCGAACGTGCTGACGCCGTATCGCGCCCTGGTCGCGTCGCCGTCGCCGGCTTCGGCGTTCGATGCGCAGCAGTGGACGCCGCTCGATGCGTGTGCTCTGCGCTCATCGCCTGCCGCTGCCGCGCTGTCCGCCGACGTCGCCGCGTGCACCGCGATCGCGCCGGGCATCGGCGCCGATGCGGCGCTGCTTCCGCTCACGGTCGAGCGCGACGGCGAATGGCTGCACGTGCGGCTCTATGCCGATCAGGCGCGAGGCGTCGACGCGCGCGAGGATCTCCGGCTCGTGCGATGGTTCGCCGGCTGGGCCGCGATCAACGGTGGCGGAGCAAAAGCTGAAGCGGCGAATCGAGACTGGCACATGGATCGCGGCGTGCGCATCGGCAGTGAAGGTGGGCGCTACGCGCTGCACTGGCGCGATGGCGCATCGAGCGGCTATTCGCTCGCGCTCGAACGGCTGACCTATCGCGATGGCAACGTGCCGGTGCTGAAGCTCTCGGTCGTCTCGGACGCCGACGGCTCGACGCTCGCTTACGCGTGGGCGAATCCGGAGGCGACGCGGATCGGCATCAATCTCGGCTGGGTGCAGGTCGGTCTGTCGCGCGAGGATCAACCGGTTGCCGCTGCCGGAGCGCCGAAGTGAGCGCGCCGGTGGAGCGCGTCGATGCCGGGAGCATCTCATGGGCGGACTTCGAGAAAGTCCTGCTCGTCGCCGGCACGGTGCTGCGCATCGAGCCGTTTCCCGAAGCGCGCAAGCCTGCGTACAAGGTATGGGTCGATTTCGGTCCGTACGGCGAGAAGAAGACGAGCGCGCAGATCGCCGCGCTCTATACGCCCGAAGAGCTCGTCGGTCGGCAGATCGTCGGCGTCATCAATTTTCCGGAGAAGCAGATCGGGCCGTTTCGATCGGAGTTTCTGCTGACGGGATTTCCGACCGAGGACGGTGTCGTCGTCACCGCGATCGAGCGGCCAGTGCCTAATGGAACGCGGCTCGCGTAAGCAGGCACGGAGACATCTCCATTTCCGTCATTCCGGCGAAAGCCGGAATCCATTTTGCTGTTCCCACACTGACGAAAATCAAAATGGATCCCGGCTTTCGCCGGGATGACGAACGGTGGGGCGTTGGGACGAGTCAGAGCGCTTCAAAAATTCCCGCCGCGCCCATGCCGGTGCCGATGCACATCGTGACCATGCCGTATTTCTGCTTGCGCCGGCGCAGGCCATGCACGAGCGTCGCGGTGCGGATCGCGCCGGTCGCTCCGAGCGGATGGCCAAGCGCGATCGCGCCGCCCTGGGGATTCACTTTCGCGGGATCGAGCCCGATGTCCTGCATCACCGCGAGCGATTGCGCGGCGAATGCTTCGTTGAGCTCGATCCAGTCGAGTTGATCCTTGCGGATTCCGGTTTGCGCAAGCGCGCGAGGAATCGCTTCCTTGGGCCCAATGCCCATGATTTCCGGCGGCACGCCGGCGACTGCGAAGCCGACGAAGCGCGCGAGCGGTTTCAGCCCGTAATCCTTCAGCGCCTGTTCGCTCGCGAGCAGCACCGCGCCGGCGCCGTCGGACATCTGCGAAGAGTTGCCCGCCGTCACGCTGCCGCCCATGCGGAAGACCGGTTTCAGCTTCGCGAGCGCTTCGAGACTCGTGTCCTTGCGCGGACCTTCGTCGGTGTCGATGCGACGCGCGTCGGTCGTGATGCCGCGCGTTTCGAGGTCGGGATAGTGATCGTCGAGCGTGACCGGCACGATCTCGTCGGCGAAATCGCCGTTCGCGATCGCCGCGAGCGCGCGCTGATGGCTCTGCAGCGCGAACGCATCCTGCTGCTCGCGCGTGATCTTCCAGCGCTCGGCGACCTTTTCGGCCGTGATACCCATGCCGTAGGCGATGCCGATGTTCTCATCGGAGAAGACCGCGGGATTCATCGCGATCTTGTGTCCCATCATCGGCACCATGCTCATCGATTCGGTGCCGCCGGCGAGCATCAGATCGGCTTCGCCGAGACGGATGCGATCGGCCGCGAGCGCGACCGCCTGCAAGCCGGACGAGCAGAAGCGGTTGACCGTCATGCCGGGCACGGAGTCGGGAAGTCCCGCGAGCAGCACGCCGATGCGCGCGACGTTCATGCCTTGCTCGGCCTCGGGCATCGCGCAGCCGATGATCGCATCGCCGATGCGCGCCATGTCGATGCCGGGCGCACGTTTGATCGCCTCGCGCAGCACGTGCGCGAGCAGATCGTCGGGACGCGTGTTGCGGAACACGCCGCGCGGAGCCTTGCCGACCGGCGTGCGGACGGCGGAGACGATGTAGGCGTCGTGGATCTGCTTGCTCATTTCGCGTTGTCCTCTTCACCTCGTCGTCCCCGCGAAAGCGGGGACCCAGTGCCTTCCCATTAGAGAGCAAAGTCGTTAGGTTCCCGCTTTCGCGGGAACGACGAAGCATTGGTCAGTTCCTCAGCGGCTTGCCGGTCGCCATCGTGTGCGCGATGCGATCCTGCGTCTTCCGCGTCTGCGCGAGCTCGACGAAATGCTTGCGCTCGAGATCGAGCAGCCACTTCTCGTCGACGAGCGACCCGCGCTCGATCGCGCCGCCGCACAAAGTATCGGCGATGCGCGATGCGATGTCGTAGTCGTGCTCGGAGATGAATCGCCCTTCGAGCATATTGACGAGCACCATCTTGAGGCTCGCCGTGCCGACGTCGCCGGCAGCAACGATGTCGCGCGCGGGCAGCGGCGGACGCCAGCCGGACTCGGCGAGCGCACTCGCGACCTTCTTCGCGACGTAAAGCAGCTCGAACGCGTTGAAGACGACGACGTCGCTCTCGCGGAGCAATCCCATCCGCTTCGCCTCGATCGCGCTGCCGGAGACTTTCGCCATCGCGACGGTCTCGAACATCTTCTTGATCTCTGCGAACGGATCGCCGTCGACGGCCGAGCGCGACGCGCGCAACGCGATCTCCTTGATTCCGCCGCCGGCCGGCAAAAGTCCGACGCCGGCTTCGACGAGGCCGATGTAGCTTTCGAGCGCCGCGACCGTGCGCGCCGAATGCATCTGGAACTCGCAGCCGCCGCCGAACGCCATGCCGCGAATCGCGGCGACGACCGGCACGAGCGAATGCTTGATGCGCATCGACGTCGCCTGGAAGTTCGCGACCATCGATTCGAAGTCGGCGATCCTGCCGGCCTCGAGCAGGCCGAGCGCGCCCTTGAGGTCGGCGCCGGCCGAGAAAGGTTCTCCGATCTGCCAGATCACGAGCGCCTTGAGCTTCTGTTCGGATTCGTCGATCGCGCGCTGCAGTCCTTCGAGCACCGCGTCGTTGACCGTGTTCATCTTGGTCTTGAACGAGACGATGCCGACGTCGTCGCCGAGGTGCCAGAGACGCACGCCGTCGTTTTCCCAGAGCGTTGCGCCGGTATCGAACTTCTCGCCGATCAGCGGATCGGGAAACAACTGCCGCTTGTAGACCGGATGAGACGAGCGCGGCTTGTCCTTGCCGGCGCTCGGCGAGTACGAACCGTCGGCGTGATGCACGCCGCGGCGGCCGTCGGTGACCCAGGCGGGCAAGGGCGCATCGCTCATCGCCTTGCCGGCGGCGATGTCTTCGGCGATCCATTTCGCGACGTCCTGCCAGCCCGAAGCCTGCCAGGTCTCGAACGGACC
>DASZWL010000442.1:0-1710 GCA_035546695.1 Rhodanobacteraceae bacterium
CACCACGCCCGTCACCGTCGTCGTCGCCGCGGGAATGTGCGTGCGCGGGCTGATCCTGGCGGCCCACTTCGGCAGCAGGCCGTCGCGCGCCATCGCGAAGAAGATGCGCGGCTGGCCGTATTGAAAGACGAGCAGCACCGCGGTCATCGAGATCGCCGCGCCGAGCGCGACGATCCAGCCGACGCGCGTGTAGCCAATCAATGTCAGCGCGTGCGCGAGCGGATCGGCGACGCCGAGCTCGCTCGCCGGCACCATGCCGGTGAGCACGGCACCGACGACGATGTAGATCAACGTGCACACCGCGAGGCCGCCGAGAATGCCGACCGGCAGATTGCGCTGCGGATTCCTGGTCTCTTCCGCCGCGGTCGAGATCGCGTCGAAGCCGATGTAGGCGAAGAACACGATCGCCGCGCCTTGATGGATGCCGCGGAAGCCGTTGGGCGCGAACGGCGTGTAGTTCGCGGCGTGCAGATTCATCAGTCCGACACCGACGAACAGCAACAGCGCCACGAGCTTGATGGCAACGATGATGGTATTGGCGAAGGCGCTTTCGCGCGCGCCGCGCAAGAGCACCCACGTGATGGCCGCGACGATCGCGACGGCCGGCACGTTGATGAGGATCGGGATGCCCGCGAGACGAGGAGCCGTGTCGATCAGCGCGTGGATCGCGGGATCGCTACTCAAGAGCGCGGTGCGATAGCCCGTCGACAGCCAGTCCGGCAGCACGAGACCGAAGCCGCGCAACAGCGTCTTGACGTAGTCGCCCCACGAGATCGCGACCGCGACGTTGCCGACGGCGTACTCGAGAATCAGATCCCAGCCGATGATCCACGCGACGAGCTCGCCCAGCGTCGCGTAGGCGTAGGCGTACGCGCTGCCGGCCTGCGGAATCATCGACGCGAGCTCGGCGTAGCAGAGCGCGGCCAGCGCGCACGCACCGCCCAACAGCAGGAACGACAGCACGAGCGCCGGTCCGGCACCGTAGCGCACGACTTCGCCGTTCGGCAGCACCTGGCCTGCCGCAGCCGTGCCGATCGCGCCGAAGATGCCGGCGCCGATCACCGCGCCAATCGCGAGCATCACGAGATCGCCGGCGCCGAGCACGCGTTTGAGCGAGGCTTCGCCCGATTCGGCATCGGACGCGATGAGATCGATGGGCTTGCGGCGGAACAGACTCACGTGTGCGCCAGCGCGAGTGGACGTGCGGGCACGTCGAGCCGCCACGCGGCGTCGTTCGACGCGAGGACGATCCCGCCGTTGGGATCGAACGCGAGACCGACGATCGCCGGTGCGCTCAGCACGCATTCAGGCTCGGGCTTCGCGTGCGTCGGATCGACGCGATAGAGCCCGGCAGCGCCGGCGAGCGCGTCGGCGACGTACAGCATCCCGTCCGCGTCGAACGCGAGTCCCTGCGGACGGCCGAATCCATCGCACGCGACGTCGACGAGCCGATCGGGCGTGATGCGATAGACCGGATCGTGCGACGCGAGCGTCGGCGCCGAGACGTAAAGACTGCCGTCGGGCCCGAACGCGAGATGGAACGCGGCCACGCTCGCCGGCAGCGTCGCGAAGGACTCGACGCGGCGATCGGGCGACACGCGGAAGATCGTGCCGGATCGATCGCCGACGTACAGTGCGCCATCGCGATCGAAGGCGAGGCCCGTCGCGACGCCGAGGTCGCTCGCGAACAACTCGACGGTGTCCTCCGGC
>DASZWL010000443.1:0-1887 GCA_035546695.1 Rhodanobacteraceae bacterium
GGCGAGTAGCCGGTGTCGCGCCGGAGCTCCTCGACGTCGGCCGCCGTATCCGGCACGTCGCCCGGCTGCAGCGGCAGCAGGATCTTCTCGGCCTTGCGTCCGAGCTTCGCCTCGAGCACCTCGATGTAGCGCTCGAGCTGAACGGGCTGGTGGTTGCCGATGTTGTAGACGCGGTACGGCGCCGTCGACGACGCCGGCGTCGGATTCAGCGGATCGAACGCGGGATCGGGCCCCGGCACGCGGTCCAGCGTGCGGACGACGCCCTCGACGATGTCGTCGATGTAGGTGAAGTCGCGCGTGTGCTTGCCGTGGTTGAACACCTCGATCGGCTCGCCGGCGAGGATCTTCCGCGTGAAGAGAAAGAGCGCCATGTCCGGCCGGCCCCAGGGACCGTAGACCGTGAAGAAGCGAAGACCCGTCGTCGGGAGGCCGTAAAGATGGCTATACGTATGCGCCATCAGCTCGTTTGCCTTCTTCGTCGCGGCATAGAGGCTCACGGGATGATCGACGGCGTCCTGCACCGAGAACGGCAGCTTGCGGTTCGCGCCGTAGACCGAGCTCGACGAGGCGTAGACGAGATGCTCGACCTTGCCGTGCCGGCACGCTTCGAGGATGTTGATGAATCCGACGAGGTTCGATTCGACGTATGCGTGCGGATTCTCGATCGAGTAGCGCACGCCGGCCTGCGCGGCGAGGTTGACGACGCGCTGCGGCTTGAAGTCCGAGAACGCTTTCTCCATCGCGGATCGATCTTCGAGTGCTGCGCGCACGAACGAGAAACCCGGCTTCGGCATGAGACGCGCGAGTCGCGCTTCCTTGAGCTTCGGATCGTAGTACGCGTTGAGATTGTCGTAGCCGAGCACTTCGTCGCCGCGCGCGAGCAAGCGTTCGCTCAAGGCCGAGCCGATGAAGCCGGCGGCGCCGGTGACGAGGATGCGCATGGCTGTGGTCTCTTGTCGGTTTTCCCGGAAAGCGCGTTCGAACGTTTTTCAGCGCGTCATCTTCGTCATCCCGGCGAAGGCCGGGATCCATCTTGCTTTGCCGCTTGTCATTGCAGCGCGGCGATCAAGATCAAAAATGGATTCCGGCTTTCGCCGGAATGACCGGCAGCAGGGCAGCGCCATCTAGAGCCGATCGTCCACCTTGTCCCTTGGCAGCGCCTGCTTGACGTCGAACAGCACGCACTCCTTCTTGCCGAGCTCGCGGATGCCCTCGGCGCCGAGTTCGGCGAACTGTTTGTGGCAGACCGCGAGCACGATTGCGTCGTACTTGCCTTTGTCGAGCGTGTCGACGAGATCGAGGCCGTATTCGTGCCTCGCCTCGGCCGCGCTGACCCAGGGATCGTGGACGTCGACGTTCGCGTGATAGCTCTTGAACTCGGCGATGACGTCGACGACGCGCGTGTTGCGAAGGTCCGGGCAGTTCTCCTTGAACGCAAGACCCAGCACGAGGATGTTCGCGCCGACCGCGGGAATCCGCCGCTGCGTCATCAGCTTGATGACGCGCTGCGCGACGTGCTCGCCCATGCCGTCGTTGATGCGCCGGCCGGAAAGGATCACCTCGGGGTGGTAGCCGATCTGCTGCGCCTTGTGCGTCAGATAATAAGGATCGACGCCGATGCAGTGGCCGCCGACGAGGCCGGGCCGGAACGGCAGGAAATTCCATTTCGTGCCGGCCGCGGCGAGCACTTCGCTCGTGTCGATGCCGAGCCGATGGAAGATCAGCGCGAGCTCGTTGATCAGCGCAATGTTGAGATCGCGCTGCGTGTTCTCGATGACCTTCGCGGCCTCGGCGACGCGGATGCTCGATGCCTTGTGCGTTCCGGCCGTGACGACGCGCCGATACAGCGCGTCGACGAAGTCGGCGGCTTCCGGCGTCGAGCCCGAC
>DASZWL010000444.1:0-2827 GCA_035546695.1 Rhodanobacteraceae bacterium
ATGTGGCAGCAGGTCGGCTTTCTCGCCGACGTGTTCGGCGAGTTCAAGCGGCACGGTCTCTCGGTCGACCTGATCGGATCGGCGGAGACGAACGTGACGGTCTCGCTCGATCCGACCGAGAACCTCGTCAATTCCGATGTCCTTTCCGCGCTCGCAGCCGATCTCGCGAAGGTCTGCCGCGTGAAGGTCATCGCGCCGTGCGCGGCGATCACGCTGGTCGGACGCGGCATGCGCGCGCTGCTGCATCGGCTGCCGGCCGTGCTTGCCGAGTTCGGCGCGCTCGACGTTCATCTGATCAGCCAGTCGTCGAACAATCTGAATCTCACGTTCGTCGTCGACGAGGCGCTCGTCGACGATCTCGTGCCGCGGCTTCATGCATTGCTGATTCGCGCCGATGCGCTGCGCGTCGAGGACGGCGCGATCTTTGGTCCGAGCTGGCGCGCGCTCGCCGGCGAAAACGCGATGAGGCGGCGCGACGCGTGGTGGCGCTCGCGGCGCGACGAGCTGATCGCGATCGCGGACGAGCGCTCGCCGCGATATGTGTACTCGCTCGCGCACGTGCGCGACCGCGCACGTGCATTGAAGAATCTTTCCCCTCTCCAGCTTGCTGGAGAGGGAGGGCGAAGCCAGGGTGAGGGCTTTTCGGTGGAAGGCTCCACTCCGACGTTCCCCTCACCCCCACCCCTCTCCCGCAAGCGGGAGAGGGGAGAAGGCGACGCTTCCTCGTCTTCAAGCGTCGTCGATCGCTGGCATTACGCGCTGAAAGCGAATCCGCATCCGGAAATCCTTCGCGCGCTCGACGAGGAAGGTTTTGCATTCGAGTGCGTCTCGCTCGCCGAAGTCGATGCCGTTCGTGACGCCGTACGCGGCGTCGCGGCAGAGCGCATTCTGTTCACGCCGAACTTCGCGCCGCGCCAGGAATACGCTGCCGCTCTCGATGCCGGCGTGCGCGTCACGCTGGATGCGCTGCATCCGCTCGCGCACTGGGGCGAGCTGTTCGCCGGTCGCGAGATTCATCTTCGCGTCGATCTCGGCGTCGGCCGCGGCCATCACGACAAGGTCAAGACCGGCGGCGCCGCATCGAAGTTCGGCGTCGCGCTCGATCAGGTCGATGAATTCCGCGCGCTCGCGAGGAAGAACGGCGCGCGCATCGTCGGCCTGCACGCGCATCTCGGCTCCGGCATCTTCGACGTCGCGCACTGGCGCTCGGTCTACGCCGAGCTCGCCAGTCTTGCCGAAGGTTTCACGCGCATCGAGTCGATCGATATCGGCGGCGGTCTCGGCGTGCCGTCGCGGCCGGACGAATCGCCGGTCGATCTCGCCGCGCTCGGCGAAGCGCTCGCCGAAGTGAAGCGCGCGTATCCGCGTTTCGCGCTCTGGCTCGAGCCCGGCCGCTTTCTCGTCGCCGACGCGGGCGTGCTGCTCGCGCGCGTGACGCAGACCAAGCGCAAGGGCAGCGTGCAATACGTCGGCGTCGACGCCGGCATGAATTCGCTGATCCGTCCGGCGCTCTACGAAGCCTGGCACGAGATCGTGAACCTCTCGCGCCTCGACGAGCCCGCGACCGATCTCGTGCAGATCGTCGGACCGATCTGCGAATCCGGCGACGTGCTCGGCGCGAACCGGCGGCTGCCGGCTTGCCGCGAAGGCGACGTTTTGCTGATCGCGCAGGCCGGCGCGTACGGACACGTCATGGCCTCGCGCTACAACCTGCGCGAGCCGGCGTCGGAGATCGTGTTGTGAGCCGCGCGCGTCTCCTCTTGCACGCGTGCGCGCTGATCGCGCCGTTTCTCGCGGCGCTCTCGTGGTCGGCAATCTTGATGCGAAACGATCTTTCGCTCGCGCTGAGGCAGGCGCTGCTGCTCGGCGCCGCCGGCGCGCTCGCGGCCGAGATCGCGGCGTGGATCGGCTGGCGCGCGATCGAGCGTCGCGCGGCCGCCGCGCACAACGGCTGGCCGGCCGGGCTCGGCATGGCCGCGATCACGCATCTTCTCTTCGGAGTTCTGTTCGACGCGATGCTCGTCGTTGCGGTCGGCTGGCGCGAATCGATGGGCACCGGCCATGTCAGCGATCTCGTGCTGCAATCGTTCTTCTTCGCGCTCGCCTCGGTGCTGGCGCTCGGCGCCGCGACGTTTCCGCTGACGGCGCTGCTCGCGCAATGGATCACGGCGCTGCGTCGGACGGAGATCATTCATGCCGCTCGTTGATCCGCGCACCGCAAAACGGTTCCGCTTCGTCCGCCGCGGCTTCGAGGACGGCGTCGCGACGCTAGCCTATGCGTTCGACGAGGGTCCCGAGCTCATCGAGCGCATCGTGTTTCCCGGCGCGCGGGTCGTGCCTGCATCGCGGAGCGCGGCGCTCGATGCCGCGCTCGATCTGCTGCATCTCGTCGCCGGCGTCAGTTACTTCAAGGCCGGCGTACCGCCCGAGATTGCAGTCGAGACGCATGCGCTCGATGCGCGGACAGCGGAGTTCCTCGATGCGTTGTATCTGCACGGGCTCGGCGAGTTCGCGTATCACAACAAGCTGGATCTGCGCGGTCGCATCGCTTTTCTCCCTTCCCTTCAAGGGGAGGGCCGGGGAGGGGATGGTGTTGGCGCTGCGTCTTCGGACGACGGCGCGACGAAAACCATCCCCACCCAAACCCTCTCCTTGAAGGGAGGGGCTTCAGAGCGAGTCGGCCTCGCGCGCCGTACGCTCGTTCCGATCGGCGGCGGCAAGGATTCGCTCGTCAGCGTCGAGCTCCTGAAGCAGGCGAACGAACCGGCGACTGCGATCTGGGTCGGCAATTCTCCGCTGATCGCCGCGTGCGCCGCACGCACCGGAC
>DASZWL010000445.1:0-5251 GCA_035546695.1 Rhodanobacteraceae bacterium
CGGCGAAATCCTCCGGCGGCTCGCAGCCATAAAGAACGTAACCCTTGCGCGGCTCGGCGAGCATCGCCAGCGCGTGCTGACCTGCAGCGTTCGGCACGACGCCGACTTCCGCGAGACCGATCGCGTTCGCGCCGGACGGAAGCTCGTCATACGCGCTGCCGGTCGCCTTCGCGAGGAATGTGGCCGCGGCTCGGAGCGCCGATGCTTGCGGATGGTTGACCGCGCCCTCGCCGACGATGACGACGGAGGAAGCCGCATCGGTCAGTAGCCTGACGAGGTTCTTCGCGCCCTCGCTCGCTTCGCGGCCGCGAATCGCGCCGGCGAGATCGTGCGAGTCCGGCAGATGGCCGGCGTCATTCGCGGCTTTCGCGAGATCGAGCAGCTCGCCGACGATCGCGCCAGGCGCCAAGACGCGCCTGCCGGCGATCGAGACGTCAGCCTCGAGCTCGAATTCGACCGAGGAAATCGCGTGCACTTTCGCGCCGCGCTTCATCGCCTTGCGGATGCGCGCGCCAAGGAGCGGCATCTCGTGACGCGGATTGCAGCCGACGAGCACGATCGCGTTCGCTTTCTCGATCCCGGCGACCGGCATCGCGAACGGTCGCGCCGTCGCTCCGTCGGCGAAATCGAGCTGGCGCAGGCGATGATCGACATGCTCGCTGCCGAGCGCGCGCACGAGCTTCGCGACGAGATGGCCTTCCTCGTTCGACGTCGCTGGATGCACGAGCGCGCCGAGCTCACCGCGCGGAATCGCCTTCAGCGTTTCGCTCGCGGCGCGGATCGCATCGGACCAGTCGGTCTCGATCCACGCGCCATTCCGCTTGACCATCGGCTTCGTCGCGCGATCGGACGCATAGAGACCATCGCAACTGTAACGGTCGCGATCCGAAAGCCAGCATTCGTTGATCGCTTCGTTGTCGCGCGGCACCGCGCGCAGCGCCTCGCCTCGGCGCGTGTGCAGCCAGAGGTTCGAGCCGAGCGCATCGTGATAGCCGATCGATTCGCGCGCGATGAGCTCCCACGCGCGCGCGCGGAAACGGAACGGTTTGTTCGTCAGCGCGCCGACCGGGCAGATGTCGATGACGTTGCCCGACAGCTCGCTCATCAGCGGCTTGCCGACGTACGTGCCGATCTGGAGGCGCTCGCCGCGCTCCATGCCGCCAAGCTCGAACGTCCCCGCGATCTCGGCCATGAAGCGCACGCAGCGCGTGCACTGGATGCAGCGGGTCATCTCGGTCTCGACGAGCGAGCCGAGATCCTCGTCGGCGATGACGCGCTTCCTTTCGACGAAGCGCGATACCGAGCGGCCGTAGCCGAGCGAGAGATCCTGCAACTCGCACTCGCCGCCCTGGTCGCAGATCGGGCAGTCGAGCGGATGGTTGATCAGCAGGAATTCCATGACGTTGCGCTGCGCGGACAGCGCCTTCTGCGATTGCGTGAACACCTTCATGCCGTCCGCGACCGGCGTCGCGCAGGCCGGCTGCGGCTTCGGCATGGGCTTGCCGCCCATCTCGACCTCGACCATGCACATGCGGCAGTTCGCGGCGATCGCGAGCTTGTCGTGGTAGCAGAAGCGTGGGATCGGAATGCCGGCCTTGTCGGCGGCGACGATGATCATCGAGCCCTTCGGCACGACGAGCGAGCGACCGTCGATGTCGATCGTGACGTGGTCGGGCGGGACGTTCGGGTTGACCGGCTGTGCGCTCACGCGTCACCTCCGATCGAAGCCTGATTTGAAGCCCTCCCCTTCAAGGGGAGGGTTTGGGTGGGGATGGTGTTCGTGCGGGACTGGGACGGTGCATCGAACACCATCCCCTCCCCCGCCCTCCCCTTGAAGGGGAGGGAGTTGGGTTGCGCGTACTTGAACGTCGTCACGCCGCCACCCCCAGCTTTTCCTCCACGACCGAGTGCCCGTTCCGGATGAAATACTCGAACTCGTCCCAGTAATGCCGCAGAAATCCCTGAACCGGCCACGCTGCCGCTTCGCCGAACGCGCAGATCGTATGGCCTTCTATCTGTCCAGCCGCCTGACGCAGGATCTCGAGATCGCCTTCGACCGCGTGACCTTCGACGATGCGCGTCAGCATCCGGTACATCCAGCCGGTTCCTTCACGGCACGGCGTGCACTGGCCGCACGACTCGGCGAAGTAGAACCGCGAGATGCGCTGGCACGCGCGCACCATGCAGGTCGTCTCGTCCATGACGATGACGGCGCCGGAGCCCAAGCCCGAGCCCGCCTTCTGCAGCGCGTCGTAATCCATCGTCAGCTGCATCATCGTCTCGCCCGGCAGCACCGGCATCGACGATCCGCCCGGGATCACGCCTTTCAATCTGTGTCCGTTGCGCACGCCGCCGGCCATCTCGAGGAGTTCCGCGAACGGCATGCCGAGCCTGACCTCGTAATTGCCGGGCCTGTTGACGTGTCCCGACACCGAGAAGATCTTCGGACCGCCGTTGTTCGGCTTGCCCTGATCGAGGAACCAGTCCGCGCCCTTGTTGAGGATCGCCGGCACCGAGGCGTACGTCTCGGTGTTGTTGATCGTCGTCGGCCGGCCGTACAGGCCGAAATTCGCCGGAAACGGCGGCTTGAAGCGCGGCATGCCCTTCTTGCCTTCGAGCGATTCCATCAGCGCGGTTTCTTCGCCGCAGATGTATGCGCCCGCGCCGAGCGCGTTGTGGATGTCGACGTCGATGCCCGAGCCCTGAATGTTCTTGCCGAGCAATCCGGCTTCGTAAGCTTCCTTCAGCGCCTGCTCGACATGCTCGAACGGCTCGTGATGGAACTCGCCGCGAAGATAGTTGTACGCGACGGTCGAGCCGGTCGCGTAGCACGCGATCGCCATGCCTTCGAGCACGGCGTGCGGATTGAAGCGCAGGATGTCGCGATCCTTGCAGGTGCCGGGCTCGGATTCGTCCGAATTGCAGAGGATGTATTTCTGCCCCGGCGCATTGCGCGGCATGAACGACCACTTGAGCCCGGTCGGAAAACCCGCGCCGCCGCGGCCGCGCAGCGAGGATTTCTTGACCTCGTCGACGATCGCCGCCGGGTCGGGCTTCTCGGCGAGGATCTTCTTCCACGCCTTCCAGCCGTCGACCTTCAGGTAATTCTCGAGCGTCCACGGCTCTTCGAAATGGAGCGTGGTGTAGACGACCTGATGATCCTTGGGTGCGGGGCCGTATGCCATGTGTCTCTCGGTATCGCGGTTCGTCAGCGGTGGGCCAAGGCCCACCCTATTGCGCCTTTGCTTTTGCCGTCATTTCAATTCGTCGAGAATCCGGTCGACTTTCTCGACCGTCAGCTTCTCGTGGTAGTGACCGTTCACGACCATCATCGGCGCGCCGCAGCACGCCGCGAGGCATTCCTCTTCCGGTTTCAGGTATACGCGTCCGTCCGGCGTCGATTCGCCGAGCTTCACACCGAGCTTCCGCTCGCAATGGCGCACGATGTCCTCGGCGCCGTTGAGCCAGCACGAGATGTTCGTGCAGATCGCAACGTTGTTGCGCCCGACCGGCTTCGTCTCGAACATCGAGTAGAACGTCGCGACTTCGTAAGCCCAGACCGGCGGCAGGCCGAGATACTTCGCGACCGCGGTCGTGAGCTCGTCGGTCAGGAACCCGCCGTTCTGCTCCTGCGCGGCCATCAGGCCCTGGATCAGCGCCGAGCGCTTGCGCTCAGGCGGAAACTTCGCGGCCCAGTGATCGATGTGCTCGCGCGTCGCCGCTTCGAGCTCGACCATCGGGTCGACGTCCTTGACCTCGTTGTAGGTGCCGGTGGCTTTCATGGCTGCATGACCGGGAATGGGGAATCGAGAATGGTGAATCGAACGCGGCTTGGGGACGACAAACAACGAGCCTTCGCCACTGCTTTCCCCATTCCCAATTCCCTATTCCCAATTCCCGTGCTCACCGATCCACCTCCCCGAAGACGACGTCGTACGTGCCGATCATCGCCACGACGTCCGGCAGCATGTGCCCGCGCACGATCGCGTCGATCGACGAGAGATGCACGAAGCTCGGCGCGTGGCACTTCAAGCGGAACGGCTTGTTCGCGCCGTCCGAGATCAGGTACACGCCGAACTCTCCCTTCGGCGCTTCGACCGCGGCGTAGGTCTCGCCGGCCGGCACGCAGTAGCCTTCGGTGAAGAGTTTGAAGTGATGGATCAAGGCTTCCATGTCGTCCTTCATCTCGACGCGCGAAGGCGGCACGACCTTGTAATTGCGGATCATCGTGGGACCGGCGTTCGCGCGCAGCCACTTCACGCACTGCTGGATGATGCGGTTCGACTGGCGCATCTCCTCGACGCGCACGAGATAGCGGTCGTAGCAGTCGCCGCTGACGCCGACCGGGATGTCGAAATCGACCTCGGCGTACTTTGCGTACGGCTGCTTCTTGCGCAGATCCCACTCGATGCCCGAGCCGCGCAGCATCGGGCCCGACATGCCCCACGCAAGCGCTTCCTCGCGAGAGACGATGCCGATGTCGACCGTGCGCTGCTTCCAGATGCGGTTCGTCGTCAGCAATTCCTCGTATTCGTCGACGCGGCGCGGGAAGTCGTCGGTGAACGCGTCGAGGAAGTCGAGCATCGAGCCTTCGCGCCATCGGTTGAGGCGCTTCAGGTCATCGCCCTTGTGCCAGCGCGATTCGCGGTACTTCGGCATGATCTCGGGCAGATCGCGGTAGACGCCGCCCGGACGGTAGTACGTCGCGTGCATGCGCGCGCCGGAGACCGCTTCGTAGCAGTCCATCAGCTCCTCGCGCTCGCGGAACGCGTAGAGGAACACGGCCATCGCGCCGAGATCGAGCGCGTTCGAGCCGATCCACATCAGGTGATTCAGGATGCGCGTGATCTCGTCGAACATCGTACGGATCCACTGCGCACGCTCGGGCACGGTGACGCCGAGGAGATTCTCGATCGCACGCACATAAGCGTGCTCGTTGCACATCATCGAGACGTAGTCGAGCCGATCCATGTACCCGATCGACTGGTTGAACGGCTTCGATTCGGCGAGCTTCTCGGTCGCGCGATGCAGGAGCCCGATGTGCGGATCGGCGCGCACGACGGTCTCGCCATCCATCTCGAGCACGAGACGCAGCACGCCGTGGGCCGCCGGATGCTGCGGCCCGAAGTTCATCGTGTAGTTCTTGATTTCGTGCATGATTTATTTCTGTCCCGACGCCGCGCCCTGCTCCGCCTTCGCCTGTTCGTAGCGCGAGTCGTCGCGGATCGTGCGCGGCACGAGCACGCGCGGC
>DASZWL010000446.1:0-2612 GCA_035546695.1 Rhodanobacteraceae bacterium
GCCTGCCATGCGCCGCACGATCTATTACGTCTCCGACGGCACCGGCATCACGGCCGAGACGATCGGACACAGCGTGCTGACGCAGTTCGACGGCGTCGCCTTCGAGACGTTCCGCATCCCGTTCGTCGACGACGAGGCGAAAGCGCGCGCGGCGGCGCTCCGCATCAAGACGGCCTACGCGCAGAGCGGCATCCGGCCGATCGTCGTCAACACGATCATGGATCAGAAGCTGACCGACGTCGTCGCCGAGAGCGGCGCCTTCATGCTCGACGTGTTCGCGCCGTTTCTCGGGCCGCTCGAAGTCGAGCTCGACGCGAAGCGCTCGCCGCGCGTCGGCAAGGCGCACGGACTCACCGACTTCGGCGAATACGAGGCGCGCATCAACGCGACGAACTACGCGCTGACGCACGACGATGGCGTCGACGTGAATTACGGCGATTCCGATCTGATCCTGATCGGCGTCTCGCGCGTCGGCAAGACGCCGACCTGCCTCTACATGGCGCTGCATTACGGCGTGAAGGCCGCGAATTATCCCTTGACCGAGGAAGATCTCGAGAAGCTCGAGCTGCCGAAGCGGCTCGTGCCGTTTCGACAGCGTCTTTATGGGCTAACGATCGAACCGCAGCGCCTCGCGCAGGTACGCGAAGCGCGTCGACCCGGCAGTCGCTACGCGACGATCCAGCAATGCCGCTGGGAGCTCGAGCAGGCGGACAAGCTGTTCCGTCGCGAAGGCGTCGCCGTGCAGAACACGACGCACACGTCGATCGAGGAGATCGCGAGCAAGATCCTCTCTCAGCTCGGCATCGAGCGGCACATGTTCTGAAGATCGGGACGGCTTCCGAAAGCGAGTGCGCCAGCTCCGTCGCGAGGCGGTCGCAGCCGCGGCGAAAACCGGTATGCTCGGGATTCCGGCGTGGGGGAAACGCGCCGGCTCCCGTCAAGTCGCCATCAGGGGTACCGCGATGCCTTCGCCTGCGTTCACGAATCGTCATGTCCGCCGCCAGCGCCTCGCCGGCGCGATCTGCTCGGCGCTGCTCACCGCGGCCTTCGCGCCGGGTCTTTGCGCCGCCTCGTCGGCCGATGTCTCGAACGGCGCGGCCTCGTCCGAAGCGGCAAGCGCGCTCGCGCGCTACACGATCGTGCTGCGCGGCGAGCCGCTCGCAAGCTATCGCGGAGGAGTCGCCGGCTATCCGGCCGCGCCGCGCATCGCGAACGGCCGCAAGGCAGGGCACCTCGACGTGAAGGCGACGGCATCGCGCGCCTATGTCGACTACCTCGCCGCGCGCCAGCGCACGTTCGTCGACGCGCTCGGCGCGGCGATCGGCCGTCCGCTGACGCCGATCGCGACGATGCAGCACGCGCTGAACGCGGTCATCGTCGAGCTCGACGAGCACGAGGCCGCGATCGCGAGCCAGCGTGCCGACGTCGAGATCGTCGAACGCGAGCGCATGCTGGATCTCCTCACCGATCGCGGCCCGGCGTTCATCGGCGCGCCGTCGATCTGGGACGGATCGGCCTCGAACGGCATCGCCTCGCAGGGCGAAGGCGTCGTCGTCGCCGATCTCGACACCGGCATCAACTGGGAAAGCCCCGCGTTCGCCGCGACCGGTCCGATCGACGGCTACGTGCACGTCAATCCGAACGGCGCCGGCAATTATCTCGGCCTCTGCGGCCCGACGCCGCCGAACGCCGACCTCGGCCATTGCAACGACAAGCTGATCGGCATGTACGACTTCACGTCGACTTCGGCGACGCGCAGCGGCGCCGATCTCGCCGGCCACGGCTCGCACACGGCGAGCACGATCGTCGGCAACCACTGGGAGGCGCCGTTCGGGGGCGGCACGTTCACGATCTCCGGCGTCGCGCCGCACGCGAACATCATCGCGTACCGTGTCTGCACGACCGGCTGCGGGACGACCGCCTCGTCGCAGGCGACGAACCAGGCCGTCGTCGACGGCGCGGACGTGCTCAATTTCTCGATCTCGGGCGGCGTCTCGCCGTGGAACGACACGGTCTCGCTCGCATTCCGCGGCGCGGTCGACGCAGGCATCTTCGTCGCGGCCTCGGCCGGCAACGACGGTCCGGTTGCGGGTTCGACGAACCACACCGAGCCCTGGGTCGAGACCGTCGCTGCTTCGACGAAGGACAACGTCGTCGGCTTCCGCTTCAACCTGACGCAGCCCTCGTCGCCGCCGGAAACGCAGGATCGTCCGCTGCGCCCGGCGGCGCCGCCGCTGCCGACCGAAAGCCTCGTCGACGTACCGATCGTCAAGAGCCCGACCTTCGACGACGGCAGCAACGACGGCTGCTCGCCGTACGCGGCCGACACATTCACGGTGCCCGATCTCCCGGCTGCCGACACGATCTTCCTCGACGGCTTCGATCCCGCGGTCGAACCCGGCCGGCTCGGTGCCGTCGCGGTGCTCGCGCTCGACCAGAACGCGAGCAACTGCGCGAGCGGCGCTCGCCGACAGGCCGCGCTCGACGCCGGCGCGATCGGCGTGATCTTCGTCGACCGCGATTTCATCAATCTCGGCGCGAGCGACACGTCGTGGTCGATGCTGCGCGCCGACTGGGACGCGGTGTGGACGGTTGTCGAGAGCGATCCCGAG
>DASZWL010000447.1:0-3397 GCA_035546695.1 Rhodanobacteraceae bacterium
CGAGATCGTCTTCAAGGCCGCCGACGACAACGGCCTCCTGCTGCTCGACATCAAGGACCTGCGCGCGCTGCTCGCGTGGGCGACCGACAATGCAAAGGACATCTCGCAGCACTACGGGCTCATCTCGCCGACGTCGATCGCGGCGATCCAGCGCGCCGTGCTCTCGCTCGAGCAGTCGGGCGGCGACAGGTTCTTCGGCGAGCCTGCGCTCGATCTCGCGGATTTCATGCGCACGGATCTTTCAGGCCGCGGCATCGTCAACATCCTCGCGGCCGATCAGCTCATCCTGAAGCCGAAGCTCTACACGACGTTCCTGCTCTGGATGCTGTCCGAGCTTTTCGAGAAACTGCCCGAAGTCGGCGATCTCGATCAGCCGAAGCTCGTGTTCTTCTTCGACGAAGCGCATCTGTTGTTCGACGACGCGCCGCCCGCGCTCCGCCAGCGCGTCGAGCAGGTCGTGCGGCTGATCCGCTCGAAAGGCGTCGGCGTCTATTTCTGCTCGCAGAATCCGGACGACGTGCCCGACGTGATCCTCGGCCAGCTCGGCAACCGCATCCAGCATGCGCTGCGCGCATTCACGCCGCGCGATCAGAAAGCCGTGAAAGCCGCGGCCGAGACGTTCGCGCCGAATCCGAAGATCAAGGTCGCCGACGTCATCACGCAGCTCGGCGTCGGCGAAGCGCTCGTCTCGACCTTGCAGGAAGGCGGCGTGCCGATGCCGGTCGATCGCGCGCTGATCACTTCGCCCGGCTGCCGCATCGGCGCGATCACGGACGACGAGCGCAATCAAATTCGCGCGCGCTCGCCGGTCGGAGGCAAATACGACACGACGGTCGATCGCGAATCCGCGTTCGAGACGCTCGCCAAGCGCGCGCAGGATGCGCCGCCGCCGGCGCCATCGGGCAAAGGCAAGACTGCATCTCAACCGGCCGACGACGGATGGGTCGGCGCCGCGAAGGACATGGTGTTCGGCACGAGCCGACGCCAGGGCCTGCTCGAAGCGATGGCGAAATCGGTTGCGCGCAACGCGGGCGGACAGCTCGGCCGCTCGATCCTGCGCGGCGTGCTCGGGTCGATGTCGCGGCGATGACTTCCGAGCCGGTGCCGTCGGCGCGCATCGAGGAAGACATCGTTCCGTTCTGGAACCGGCTCGGCGAGATCGCGCGCTATCCCGCGCATCCGAAGGCGCTGACGACGATCGTCGCGCTGTCCGTATCGGAGTTCGTCGTCGGTTATCTGCCGCTGGGATACTTTGGCTTCCTGTTGAGCCTCGTCGTCTGGGTCGCGCTCTACAAGTACGCATTCCAGTGTCTGCGCGATTCCGCGGACGGCTTCCTCGAGCCACCCGAGATCGCTTTCGATGTCAGCGACGAGCTCGGCCGCAAGCAGATCCTGTTGCAGGTCGTCTTCATCCTCGTCGCGCTCGTGCTGTTCTTTCTCGGTGGAGCGGGCGCCCGCTTGATCGGCCTTCTCGTGCTCGGCTTCTTCTATCCGGCGGCGACGATGACGCTGGCGATGGACGAAAACCTGCCGAACGCGATGAACCCGGCTCAGTGGCTCGCGATCCTCACGCGCTTCGGCCGGCCCTATCTCGCGGCCGCGGCGCTCTGCTTCGTCGTGTTCCTCAGCCAGTTCTACGCGCAGACGTTCATCGCGCTGATCCTTCCCGGCTTCCTAGCAACACTGGCCGCGATCTTCATTTCGGATTACGCGATCGTCGCGACGTTCCACCTGATGGGCTATCTCATCTACCAGTACCACGACGAAGTCGGCTACGAGCCGACGACGCACAGCGAGCCGATGCGACGCATCGCGGCGGCGCCGGAACAACCGCTGCTCGACGAGGCCGCCGCGCTCGCGCAGGACGGCAAGCCCGAGGCCGCGACGGATATCTTGCGCGAAGAAATCCGAAGCCGCGGCGGCTCCGACGCGATCCACACGCAATACCGGAAGTTGCTCGCGGTGCTCGGGCGTCGCGACGAGCAGCTTCGCCACGGGCAGGAATGGATCACTGCGCTGCTCGCGCAGGACAACGAGCGCCGCGCCGTCGATGTCGCGCGCGAGTGTCTCGATCTCGATCCCGCGTTCCAGCCCGCGAGCCCGTACGACGTTTCGCGCATCGCACGCAAGGCCGTCGATCTCGGCATGACGCAGGTCGCGTTGAAGCTCCTCTCGACGTATCTCAAGGCGAATCCGCGTCATCGCGACGTGCCTGCCAATGCGCTGCTAGCGGCGAAAGTGCTCGCCGAGCGCATGGGCAAGGACGATGTCGCGCGGAATCTGCTCGATCAGATCGCCGAGCGTTTTCCGGATGATGCGCTCGCTGACGAGATCGCGACGTATCGCGCGTTCCTCGACAAGCTCGCGGCGAAGCCTGCCGGAACCTGAGCGCGTTTGACGCGCGCGCCGGCTCGGGCTAGCGTCGGACGGACCGCTTTTTCGCAGAGCCCATCATGAGCCGCTGGCGCGCCGCTCAAGCGCCGTCGACCGCGATCATCACCGCCGAAGGACATCGCCGGCTCAAGGACGAGCTCGACGAGCTCTGGCGCGTGCGTCGCCCCGAAGTCGTGCGCGCGCTCGCGGACGCCGCGGCCGAGGGCGATCGCTCGGAGAACGCCGAGTACATCTACCGCAAGAAACAGCTCGGCGAGATCGACCGGCGAGTGCGCTATCTGACCAAGCGCCTGCCGGATCTACGCGTCGTCGAGGCGCCGCCGAGCGATGCCAAGGCCGTGTATTTCGGCGCGTGGCTGCGTCTCGAAGCCGACGACGGCGCGATGCACGAATACCGCATCGTCGGACCGGACGAGACCGACGCGTCGCGCGGCTGGATCAGCATCGACTCGCCGCTCGCTCGCGCGGCGCTGAAGGCGAAGATCGATGACGAGTTCGAGGCGGAGCTTCCCGGCGGGAAGGTGCGGTTCGTCGTGATCGACGTTCGTTACGAAGAAAGCTGATTGCGAAAAAGCCGATTCCGCTGATGCCATCTTTTCCCCTTTCCCGCTTGCGGGACTGCTCGCCTTTCACTCTCCCGCTTGCGGGAGAGGGCAGGGTGAGGGCGCTCTTGGTTCGACGTTTCGTGTTGTGGTGTGTTTTGTCTTTCGATCTTCTACGTCGACGCGAAAACCGACTCACGTCCCTGTGGGTCTTGCCGGCCATCCTGGCCGGCGCGTGACTTTCTCTTGCTCGTGCAAGAGAAAGTCACCAAAGCGAACACGCCCTCGGTGCCCCGCCGGCGCTGCGCGCCGGTTCGCTACGGGCGGACGGGTTCGATCGACAGGCCATCCCTGGCCTGACGATCGAATCGGCGCGATCCCTCGCGCCGCCCGCGTGCGGGGCACGCGGCTTTTCCGTCCGCCCTTCGCCGCGGCACAGAGGGGTTTGGGAGCAAGAGCAA
>DASZWL010000448.1:0-3046 GCA_035546695.1 Rhodanobacteraceae bacterium
GCGCGCCAGGCCGTGCAGCGCGCACAGCTCATCGTCGAGACCGTGCGCGAGCCGATCGCGGTGCTGTCATCGTCGCTCGACGTCGTCACCTGCAATCAGGCGTTCTCCGATCACTACGGACTGCATCGCGGCGACACGCTCGGCCTTAGCTCCGCGTGGAGCGATCCCGTGCTGCAGCAGCGCCTGCGCGACGTCGTGCTGACGCGGCGCGAGATCTGGGACAGCGAGCTCGCACAGTCGCACGGCGACGATGCGACGCGCTACGTCGTCGCCAACGCGCGTCCGATGGTGCTGCCCGAATCGCCCGATGCGGTGATCCTGCTGACCGTCAGCGATGTCACCGCGCGCAAGCAGACCGAAGCGCAAATCCTCGAGCTCAATCGTCAGCTCGAAGGCAAGATCGCGCAGATCTCCGAGAGCAACCGCGAGCTCGAGGCGTTCTCGTATTCGGTCTCGCACGACCTGCGTGCGCCGCTGCGCCACATCGCGGGGTTCGCCGAGAAGCTGCAGAGCCACCTCGGCGGGAAAGCGGACGAAGAAGCGCTCCATTACAGCGAGGTCGTCATCAGCTCGTCGCGGCGGATGTCCTCGCTGATCGAGGATCTCCTGACGTACTCGCGGCTCGGACGCCACGCGATGCGCCTTCAGGGCGTCGACATGCAGGCGCTGGTCGACGAGGTGCGCATTGCGCTGACCTCGACCGAACATGACGAGAGGCGCGTCGTCTGGAACATCGCGCCGCTGCCGGTCGTGATCGCCGACGAGAACATGATCCGCATCGTCTGGCAGAATCTCATCGACAACGCGCTGAAATATACTGCGATGCGCGAGGAAGCCGTCATCGAGATCGGCGTCGAAGAGCCGACGCCGCTGGAATGGATCTTCCGCGTCCGCGACAACGGAGTCGGCTTCGACATGGCCTATTCGCAGAAGCTGTTCGGTGTGTTCCAGCGCCTGCACAAGGCTTCGCAGTTCGCAGGCACCGGAATCGGTCTTGCTTCCGTGCGCCGCATCGTCGGCCGGCACGGCGGACGCACCTGGGCCGAATCGCTGCCGGATCAGGGCTCCACGTTCTTCTTCTCGCTGCCCCGTACCCAGAACACCTGACGAGGACGACCATGATCCGTGAGATACGCACCATCCTGCTCGTCGAAGACAGCGCCGCCGACGCCGAGATGACGGTCGACGCGCTGCGCGAGGCGAAGCTCGCCAACCCGATCGTGCACGTCGAGGACGGCGTCGAGGCGCTCGATTATCTCTTCGCGCGCGGCGAGTTCGCCGAGCGGCAGAACGGCATCCCGGCCGTCGTCCTGCTCGACATCAAGATGCCGCGCCTCGACGGCATCGAAGTGCTGCGCGCGATCCGCGAGAGCGAGAAGTTCAGGCACACGCCGGTCGTGATCCTTTCTTCCTCGCGCGAGGAATCCGATCTCGCGCGCAGCTGGGATCTCGGCGTCAACGCCTACGTCGTGAAGCCGGTCAACGCGCAGCAGTTCTTCGACGCCGTGCAGACGCTCGGTCAATTCTGGGCCGTCATGAACGAAGGCCGTCCCGGAAACTGATCGATGCCCGTCGCGCAGTCGCCCAGAATCCGCCTCCTTCTCGTCGAGGACAACGAGCTCGACGCCGAGCTCATCGTCGATGAGATCGCGCGCGGCGGATTCGCGATCGAATCGCGCCGCGTCGATAGCGAGCGCGAGTTCGAGGCGGCGCTCGCCGACTTCGCACCGGACATCATCATCTCCGATCTCAGCATGCCGTCGTTCTCGGGCTATCGCGCACTCGAAATCGCGCGCGAAAAGGCGCCGGACGTGCCATTCCTGTTCGTCTCCGGGACGATGGGCGAGGAGGCAGCCGTCGAGGCCGTGCGCGGCGGCGCGACCGATTACGTGCTGAAGCACAATCTCGCGCGCCTGCCCGCGTCGTTCCGGCGCGCGCTGCGCGAGGCGGAGGAGCGCCGCGCGCGCGCGCAGGCCGAAGCGAGCCTGCTGCGCGCGCAACGCTACGAAGGTCTCGCGCTGCTCGCGTCGGGCCTCAGCCATGACCTGCGCAACGTATTGCAGCCGATCACGATGGGCGCCTCGATGTTGCTCGAGATCGACGACGAGCGCGCGCACAAGGTCGGCACGCTCGTCAAGGATTGCGCGGCGCGCGGGCTCGACATCGTCCACTCGATGCTGACGTTCGCGCGCGGCACGCGCGCTGCCATCGAGCGCGTGAAAGTCCGGGCGCTGCTGGAAGGTCTCGCATTGCTGTTGCGCGGAAGCACGCCGCGCAACGTCGAGCTCGCGATCCAGTTGCCTGCCGGCGATGTCGAGATCGACGGCAACTACACCGAGCTCCAGCAGTGTCTGCTGAATCTCTGCCTGAATGCGTTGCAGGCGATGCCGGACGGCGGCCGTCTCGAGATCGCCGGAGGACGCGAAGAGCTCGGCGAGCATTTCTTCGAGGAAGGCGAGACGCGAACTCCGGGAGCCTATCTTCGACTCTCGATCAGCGATAGCGGTATTGGCATGAGCGATGAGGTCAGGTCGAACCTCTTCAAGGCATTCTTCACGACGAAGAAGGACGGCACGGGCCTCGGTCTCCTGTCGTGCCGTCGCATCCTCGACAACCACAAAAGCTATCTGCGCGTCGAGAGCACGCCGGGAAAGGGCAGCACGTTCTCGCTCTATTTCCCGCTCGGTCCCGTGCGGAGCGGCGACGCGGATGCGCCGGCCGAAGCTCCGCAAGGCAGGGGCCAGCGCATCCTTCTCGTCATGGAGGAGGCGGGCAAGCTTTCGCTGCTCGCCGAAGTGCTGCGCACGACCGGCTACGTCGTCCATGCCGCGCAGAGCGGCTCGGCGGCGCTGCTCGAGATCGAAAGCAACGGTCTTCCGGATCTCGTGGTGATGAAAGCCGACATGAGCCTCATGACCGGCGTGCGCACGCTGTCGGCGCTGCTCGATCGTGCGTACGCGGGCCCCGTCATCATGATCGTACGCGCCGGCGCGCGACCGACGGCCGACGATCTGCCGCCGGTCAGGCGCATCCGCTTCGTCGAGAG
>DASZWL010000449.1:0-2021 GCA_035546695.1 Rhodanobacteraceae bacterium
ACTACGCGCGCGTCTACGAGCTGAAGCGCGCGTTTCCCGAGCTCACGATCGTCGTCAACGGCGGCATCGCGAGCGTCGACGAAGTGCGCGAACACCTTCGCCATGTCGACGGCGTCATGCTCGGCCGCACCGCATATCACGAGCCGTATCGGCTTGCGGAGATCGAGCACGTGCTTTACGGCACGCTGCTGCCGGATCGCGACGACGTGCTCACGCGCCTTCGTCCGTACATCGAGGCGCATCTCGCGCGCGGCGACCGGCTGCAGCACATCAGCCGGCACGTGCTCGGTCTCTATCAGGGTCTGCCGGGCGCGCGCGCCTATCGTCGCGTTCTCAGCGAGCGCGCGCACGAGGAAGGCGCGGGCTGCGACGTGATCGAGCAGGCGCTCGCCGCGCGTGGCAGCGCCGATGCGCGGCGAGCCGCGTAGTTCTCCTAGCGCGCGTCGTCGAGCGCAGGCGGTTTCGGCGGAACGGGAACGGCGGACGGCGCCGGTACGCCGGCCGGCGCGGCGATGGCAGCCGGTGCCGCTGGCACGCCGGGCGCCGCTGGCGCTGCCGGTGCAGGAGGCGCCGGAGGCGCAGGCAAGCCGCGCAGATCGAAGATCGATTTGTACGCCGGCGCCTTCATCGCGAGCGAAAGCGTCTTCTTTTCGCGCAGGATCCGGATCGGCACTTCCTTGCCGCTTTCCTGATCGCGCAGTGCGCGCAGGGCGTCTTCGGGACGCTCGACCGGCTCGCCCGCGATGCTCGTGATGACGTCGCCGGCGCGGATGCCGGGCAGCGAATCGGGATCGGCGGCGATCACGAGCACGCCCTTGTCGGCGCCGAAGTAGCGGCCGAGATCGGCGTTGAGCGGCGCGAGGTTGAGGCCCCACCACGGCATCGCGAGATGGCGCGGCATGTGCTGCATCGCTTCGCGCGTCGCGCGTTCGGTCTCGACCGCGATGCGCTTGCGGTCGATCGCGGAAACGCGTTGCGCTTCGCGCATCGCGCGTTCGGTTTCGGCGCGAACACGCGCGTCGAAATCCTTTTGCATCATCGGATGCTCGGGATCGTCGCTGATGACGAGCGGCCAGTTGAGCGCCTCGCGGCGCTCGGCGGCGAACGTCACCGAGCTTTTCTTGCCGTCGCGCAGATAGTCGATCGTGACTTTCTGGCCGGTCTTGAGGTCGCGCAACATGTCGCGCGCCTTCTCGACCGCTTCGACCGCGTTCTTGCCTTCGACCGGCTTGTGATCGATCGCCGTGATGACGTCGCTGCCGCGCAGGCCCGCGCGCATCGCGGGACCGTCGGGCGTCATCGCGCCGACGACGACGCGTCCGTCGCTCATGCCGAGCACGACGCCGATCATCGCGCTGTCCGGATCGCCGACATAGCGGTATGCATACGAGCGCGGACCGCCTTCGCCGAGCTCGCTCGAGAGCGCGGCCATCTTGCGCGACAGCTCCTGCATCTCGGCGCGAAGCTCGACGAGCTCGCGGCGCGCCTTGTCGGTATCGGCGGCGGTCGCGACGACGGGAGTGTCCTTCGCAGGCGTTGCGGCATCGGCGCCGAACGCGCCTTGCATCGCGATCGCGGAACCCGCAACGAGCAGAATGCGTTTCATGGATGTCCTCTTCAATTCAAAAGATGGAGAGACGCGGGCACTGCGCCGGCATCGTCTCCGGCGAGCGCGAGGCCGTTGCCGCGGATCGCGGCGAGGTCTTCGAGCAGTGCGACGCGCTGGCGCCAGAGCGGCAGCGCATCGGCGTCGCCGCGCGCGCCGGTGAGCTGCACGTCGACGAGGCCGATCAGATCCTCGACTTCGACCGCGGCCATGAGATCGCGCCCGTCCTGTGGCGCGTGCGCGACCGCGGCGAGCCAGTCTTCGAGCGTGCGCGAGCGACGGCGCAAGGCCGCGAGCTCGTCGTCGTTTCGAGTCGGAGCGGCTTCCGGCGCGGAGGCGAGCGAAGCCGGCGCATCGCCGGCATGCCGGCCGGCGTCGCGCGTCGAAAGGCGCGGCACGAGCATCGCGATCGCGA
>DASZWL010000450.1:0-2965 GCA_035546695.1 Rhodanobacteraceae bacterium
GCGGCCGCGCTGCACGTCGGCGCGACGTTCGCTCTGCGCGCGCTCGGCGACACGGCGCAGTCGAATCGGGCGACGTCGCATTGAGCCGTCATTCCCGCGAAAGCGGGAATCCATGTTGCTTTTCGCCGACGTGACGCACAATGGATTCCCGCTTTCGCGGGAATGACGGCGGCATTGCGGGACGCGGAATCGGCAACCCGTGAACATCTCCGCGCCCTTCATCAAACGCCCGATCGGCACGACGCTGCTCGCCGCCGGCATGGCCGTCTGCGGCATCATCTGCTACTTCCTGCTCGGCGTCGCCGCGCTGCCGAACATGGAATTCCCGGCGATCTTCGTCACCGCGAGCCAGCCCGGCGCGAGCGCCGACACGATGGCCTCGACGGTCGCCGCGCCGCTCGAGCGGCATCTCGGGCAGATTCCCGGCATCGACGAGATGAGCTCGCGCTCGAGCGAGGGCTCGGCAGCCGTCATCATGATCTTCCAGACCGATCGCAGCGTCGATTCGGCCGCGCGCGACGTGCAGGCCGCGATCAACGCGGCGGCGCCGGATCTTCCGTCCGGGCTCACGAACGCGCCGACGTATCGAAAGGCGAATCCGAACGCGCAGCCGGTCGTCGCGCTGGCGCTGACGAGCGAGACGCAGCCGCTCTCGAAGCTCTACGATCTTGCCGACTCGCTGCTCGCGCAGCACATTCGCCAGATCGACGGCGTCGCCGACGTCGACGTCGCCGGGGGCGCGACGCCGGCGATCCGCGTCGATCTGAACCTGCGCGCGCTGAACGCGATGGGCCTCTCGCCGGATCAGCTCCGCAATGCACTGACGGCCGCGAACGTGACTTCGCCGCAGGGATTCCTTTCCGACGGCCGCACGATGATGGCGGTCTCGGCGAACGATGCGCTGCACACGGCCGACGAGTTCGCCGACGTCGTGATCGCGTCGAAGAACGGCGTGCCGGTGCGGCTCAAGGACGTCGCGCGCGTCTACGACGGCCAGGAAGACCAATACCAGGCCGCGTGGTACGGCACCGAGCGCGCGATCCTGATGTTCGTGCGCAAGCAGGCCGACGCGAACGTGATCCAGACCGTCGACGCGATCAAGAACGACGTGCCGACGATGCAGGCGTGGCTGCCCGCCGGCGTCGCGCTGACGCCGTTCTTCGACCGCACGCCGATCATCCGCGCGTCGATCGACGAGGTGCAGATCTCGCTGCTGATCTCGCTGTCGATGGTCGTGCTGACGATGGCCCTCTTCCTGCGCCGCCTCGCGCCGACCGTCATCGCCGCGACCGCGGTGCCGCTCTCGCTCGCGAGCGCGTTCGTGATCATGTACATCCTCGGCTACACGCTCGACAACATGTCGTTGATGGCGCTCGTCATCGCGATCGGTTTCGTCGTCGACGACGCGATCGTCGTCATCGAGAACGTGATCCGCCACATCGACGCCGGCATGCCGCGGCTAGAGGCGACTCTCGCCGGCGCGAAGGAGATCGGCTTCACGATCGTCTCGATCACGGCCTCGCTGATCGCGGTGTTCATCCCGCTGCTCTTCGCGAGCGGCATCACCGGCATGTTCTTCCGCGAGTTCACGGTGACGCTGTGCTCGGCGATCGCGTTCTCGGCGATCGTCTCGCTGACGCTGACGCCGGCGCTCTGCGGCCGCTTCCTGAAGCCGCACGCGGAAGGAAAACCTTCGCGCGTCGGCGACGCGCTCGATCGCTTCCACGCGAAGACGCGCGATGTCTACGAACACGCGCTCGATTTCTCGCTGCGCCATCCGCGGCTGATGGCGCTGCAGCCGCTCGTGCTCGTCGTCGTCACGTTCTTCCTCGCCGGCGCCGTGCAGAAGAGCCTCTTTCCGCAGCAGGACACCGGCATGCTGCAGGGACGCACGAACGCGAGCGCCGACGTCTCGCCCGATCGCCTGTCCGCCGCGCAACAGAAGCTTGCCGCGCTCGTCATGAAGGATCCGGCCGTCGAAAGCGTCGGCTCGCGCCTCGGCGGCGGCTGGGGCGGCGGAGGCGGCGGCAGCGGCCAGCTCTACGTCAGCCTGAAGCCGCTCGCCGAGCGTCACGGCGAATCGACGTTCACGGTCATGACGCGGCTCAACAAAGTCGCGGCCGGCATTCCGGATATCCAGCTGCGCCTTCGGCCCGTGCAGGATCTTCCGAGCGGCGGCGGTCCCGGCGGCGGAGGCGGCGGGCAATACCAGGTTGCGCTGAAGGGCGACGATCTCGCCGAGTTGCAGACGTGGCTCCCCAAGCTCGTCGATGCGCTGAAGAAGGTGCCGCAACTCCGCGACGTCGGCAGCGACATCGACGAGGCCGGCATGCGGCAGATGGTCGTCATCGATCGCGATGCGGCCGCGCGGCTCGGCATCAGCGTCGCCTCGGTCGATTCGGCGCTTTACGATGCGTTCGGTCAGCGTCAGGTCTCGACGATCTATTCCGACATCAACCAGTTCAAGGTCGTCGTCAGCGCGCTGCCGAATCAGGCCGCGAGCCCGGCGTCGCTGGAACGCGTCTATATCCGCGCGTCGTCCGGCGCGATGGTGCCGATCACGGCCGTCGCGAAGATCGAGAACACCGTCGCGCCGACCGAGGTCGATCACGATTCGCAGTTCCCGACGATGAGCCTCAGCTTCAACCTCGCGCCCGGCGCGACGATGGGCCAGGCGCAGCGCATCATCGCCGACACGCTCGCGGGGCTTCGCATGCCGGGCGACATCCGGCTTGATTTCACCGGCGATTTCCGCCGCTTCCAGCAGCAGTCGGGCGACATGCTGCTGCTGATCATCGGCGCGATCGTGACCGTCTACATCGTACTCGGCATGCTCTACGAGAGCCTGATCCATCCGGTCACGATCCTCTCGACGCTGCCGAGCGCCGGCGTCGGCGCGCTGCTCGCGATGCTCGTGACGAATACCGAGCTCTCGGTCGTCTCGGAGATCGCGATCGTGCTCCTG
>DASZWL010000451.1:0-25206 GCA_035546695.1 Rhodanobacteraceae bacterium
CACGCTGATCTACGTCCGCGGGCAGGGCATCGTGCTCAACGAGCCCTCGGTCGTCGCGATCCGCCAGGATCGCGGGCCCGGCGGCCCGCGCTCGGTCGCGGCGGTCGGCGGCGACGCCAAGCGCATGCTCGGCCGTACGCCAGGCAACATCGTGACGATCCGGCCGATGAAGGACGGCGTCATCGCCGACTTCACGATGACCGAGGAGATGCTGAAGCAGTTCATCAAGAAAGTGCATCGCGCGCGCCTCTTCCGTCCGAGCCCGCGCGTGCTCGTCTGCGTGCCGTGCGGCTCGACGCAGGTCGAGCGCCGCGCGATCAAGGAATCGGCCGAGTCGGCCGGCGCGCGCGACGTCTATCTCATCGAGGAGCCGATGGCCGCCGCGATCGGCGCCGGCATCCCGGTGCACGAGGCGCGCGGCTCGATGGTCCTCGACATCGGCGGCGGCACGTCCGAGGTCGCGGTCATCTCGTTGAACGGCATCGTCTATTCGCAGTCAGTGCGTATCGGCGGCGATCGCTTCGACGAGTCGATCGTCAATTACGTGCGCCGCAATCACGGCACGCTGATCGGCGAGTCGACGTCCGAGCGCATCAAGATGGACATCGGCTGCGCTTATCCGCAGTCCGAGGTGCGCGAGATCGAGGTTTCGGGCCGCAATCTCGCCGAGGGCGTGCCGCGCATGTTCACGGTGAACTCGAACGAGATCCTCGAAGCGCTGCACGAGCCGCTGAGCGGCATCGTGAGCGCGGTCAAGAGCGCGCTCGAGCAGACTCCGCCCGAGCTCTGCTCCGACGTCGCCGAGCGCGGCATCGTGCTGACCGGCGGCGGCGCGCTGCTGCGCGATCTCGACCGGCTAATTTCCGAGGAGACCGGCCTTCACGTCCATGTCGCCGACGATCCGCTCACGTGCGTCGCGCGTGGCGGCGGAAGGGCGCTCGAGCTGATCGATCAGCATGGGAGCGATTTTTTCGCCCCGGAATGACGGGGAATAGGGAATCGGGAAAAGGGAATAGTCGATAGCTCGCAGCGGCAAGCGGCGTTACGCTCCGGTTTGTTTCGATTCCCGATTCTCCATTCCCGATTCCCGCCGTGCCCCTCGCCCGCAACGACACCGCGACGCTCTTCGCCGAAGGCACGGCCTCGACGCTGCGCCTCGTCGCCTATCTCGCGCTCGCGGCGATCCTGATGGTGCTCGATCATCGCGCCGGCTATCTCGAATCGCTGCGGCGCCTCGCCGGCGTCGTCGTCGAGCCGGTCTATCGCATCGCGGCGTTTCCGGCCGACGTCGCGCGCGCGACGCGCACGGCCGTCGTCTCGCAGGACGCGCTCGCGAAGGAGAACCGCGAGCTGCGCGATGCGCTGCTGCTCGCGCAGGCGCGCCTCAACCGGCTCGACGCGCTCGTCGCGCAGAACGCGCGGCTGAAGGATCTTCTCGACGCGCAGAAGACGCTCGGGCTCTCGGTGCAGCTCGCGCGGCTCGTCGACGTCGATCTCGATCCGTTCCGGCCGCGCGTCGTCCTGAACGTCGGCTCGAACCAGGGCATCACGGTCGGCCAGCCCGTCATCGACGCGCACGGCATCATGGGTCAGATCGTCGAGGTGCTTGCCGACACATCGGTCGCGATGCTGATCACCGATCCGACACACGCGATCCCGGTCGTCGTCGAGCGCTCGGGCCTGCGCACGATCGCCTACGGCACGGGCGCGATCGACCGCCTCGAGCTGCCGAACATTCCGATCAGCGCCGACGTGCAGGTCGGCGACCGGCTCGTGACCTCGGGGCTCGGCGGGCGCTTTCCGGCCGGGTTTCCGGTCGGCGTGATCTATTCGATCTCGCCCGACGCGAGCAGTCTCTTCGCGGCGGCGCAGGCGCGTCCCGCCGCGGCGCTCGATCGCAGCGCCGACGTGCTGCTGTTGCGCGATCAGCCGCAACCGTACGGCGCGCCGGCGCCGATCGACGAGATCGGGCCGCCGCGCGAGCTCGCGGGTCCGGCGCCACAGGCGACGCTTTCGGCTTCACCGCAAGAAGAGCAGCAGTGATACGGCGTTCGCTCGAGCTTGCCCTCACCCCAGCCCTCTCCCGCAAGCGGGAGAGGGGGAACGGCGTGGTCGCGCGCAAGCGGGAGAGGGGGAAGAGCGCGCACGCGAAATGCTTTTCCCCTCTCCCGCTTGCGGGAGAGGGCAGGGTGAGGGCAAGCGCGGTTCAACGCCACGGCGCTTCCGCATGAACCGCAACCGCGCCCGCACATGGCTTTTCGTCGGCAGCATCGCGTTCGCGTTCGTGCTGCAGCTGATGCCGCTGCCGCAATTGATCCTGCCGCTGAAGCCTTACTGGATCGGCCTCGTGCTGATCTACTGGGCGATCGAGACGCCCGAGCGCATCGGCCTCGGTTTCGCGTTCCTCGTCGGCCTCGCGGGCGATCTCGTTTCCGGCGAGATCCTCGCCGAGCAGGCGCTGCGCCTCGTGGTCATGATCTTCATCGTGCTGCGCTTCCGCGCGCGGCTGCGCTTCTTCCCGATGTGGCAGCAGGCGCTCGCGGTGCTCGCGCTGCTCTTGAACGATCGCATCGTCGTCGTGATGATCCGCGGCTTCGCCGGCGATCCGATGCCGGCGCCGACTTTCTGGCTTTCGCCGTTCGCCGGCATGATGCTCTGGCCGTTCGTGTTCCTGCTGCTGGACGATCTGCGCAGTCGCCTGCGGGTCGGCGATTCCTGAGCGGCGCGATGCAGAATCTCTCGAAGCCGCTCAAGGACACGCGACACGAGGCGTTCGTGTTTCGTGGCCGCGCGCTGGCGGGATTTCTGATCGTCGCGGCGTGCCTCGTCGGTCTCGGCGCCCGCTTCGCGTACCTCGAGATCGTGCGGCACGACGAGTTCGCGCTGCGCTCGGATTCGAACCGCATCCTGACGCGACCGCTCGCGCCCGGACGCGGCCTCATCTACGACCGCAACGGCGTGCTGCTCGCCGACAACGTTGCCGCGTTCCGGCTCGAAGTGACGCCGGAGCAGGTCGACGACATGGGCAGGATGCTCGCGGCGCTGCGCGAGGTCGTGCCGCTCAGCGAGGACGACATCTCGCGCTTCAACGCGCTGCGCCGCGGCAAACGCTCTTATCAGGGCGTTCCGCTCCGGCTGAAGCTCTCCGAAGAAGAGATCGCGAGCTTCGCGGTCAACCGCTGGCGCTTCCCGGGCGTCGATGTCGTGCCGTACCTGACGCGCTCTTATCCGCTCGGCGAGGAGTTCGCGCACGTCGTCGGCTACGTCGGCCGCATCGACGAGAACGATCTCGCGCGGCTCGACAAGGGCGACTACGCCGGCACGACGCACGTCGGCAAGACCGGCATCGAGCGCTTCTACGAGGATCGCCTGCACGGCGAGCCGGGCTACGAGAAGATCGAGGTCAACGCCGATCATCGCCAGATCGGCGAGCCGATCGGACGCGTCGCGCCGAAGTCGGGGCAGAACCTCTACCTCACGATCGACTCGAAGCTGCAGGAAGCCGCCGAGCACGCGTTCGAAGGACGCGCCGGCGCCGCGATCGCGGTCGATCCGCGCAACGGCGAAGTGCTCGCGATGGTCAGCGTGCCGAGCTTCGATCCGAATCCGTTCGTCAACGGCATCGCGAGCGCCGACTATTCGATGCTGCTCGCCGATCCCGACAAGCCGCTGCTGAACCGCGCGCTGCGCGGCGGCTACACGCCGGGCTCGACGATGAAGCCGTTCATGGCCTTGGCGGGCCTCGAGCTCGGCCTTCGCAAACCTGAAGACACCGTGCTCTCGGTCGGCGAGTTCCACATCCCGGGCCAGGCCCGCGGCTATCGCGACGACAAGCGCGGCGGCCACGGCCGCGTCGATCTCGTGCAGGCGATCGCGCAGTCGGTCAACACGTATTTCTATTCGCTCGCGTACGACATGGGCATCGACCGGCTCTCGACGTTCATGGCCAAGCTCGGCTTTGGCGCGCCGACCGGCATCGATCTCGTCGGCGAGGGCGCCGGCGTGCTGCCGTCGCAGGCATGGAAGCGCGCGCGCTTCAACCAGCCGTTCTATCCCGGCGAAACCGTCATCGCCGGCATCGGGCAAGGCTACTGGGTCGTGACGCCGCTCCAGCTCGTCGAGGCCGTGTCGATCATCGCCGCGGCCGGCGTTCCGCATCCGCTGCATCTCTTGCGCGCGGTACAGACCGGGATCGACAGCAAGCCCGAGCCCGTCGCGCCGCCGGCGGCGAAGCCGAACGTCATCAAGAATCCGGCCGACTGGCGCGCGGTGCAGAAAGGCATGATCGAGGTCGTCAACAGTGGCACCGCGCACGGCCTCAACGAAGGCTTTCCTTACCAGATCGCCGGCAAGACCGGCACGGCCGAGCGCTATTCGCGCACGACCGAGGAATGGACCAGCATCAGCGACAGCCCGATCGAGCGCCACCAGGTGCTGTTCGAGGCGTTCGCGCCGGCCGACGACGCGCGCATCGCGATCGTCGTCGCGCTCGAGGCCGGGCGCAGCGGCGCGCACGACGCGGCGCCGATCGCACGCAAGATCCTCGATGCGTGGCTGCCCGGCGATCAGGAACGCGAGGCGCACGCGAAGCAGGCGGAGGAGATCGCGATCGCCGAATCGCGATCGGCGCGCCGATGATCGACGAGCTGATCGCGCAGCTGCGTTACCGTCTTCTCGCGGCCGTCCGCAAGCCACGCCTCGACGTGCCGCTGCTCGCCGGGCTTCTGCTGCTGATGGCGATCGGGCTCGCGACGCTCTATAGCGCGAGCGATCTCGACCGCGGCATGGTGCTCGCGCAGGCGCTGCGTTTCGCGCTCGGCCTGTTCCTGATGCTGCTGATCGCGCGCGTGCCGCCGCTGAGCCTGCGCAACTGGACGCCGTGGCTCTACGTCGGCAGCGTCGCGCTGCTCGTCGCGGTCGCGCTGCTCGGCGAAGGGCGCGGCGCGCATCGCTGGCTCGATCTCGGCATCGTGCGCTTCCAGCCGTCCGAGCTTCTGAAGCTCACGATGCCGATGATGGTCGCCTGGTATCTCAACGGAAGGCCGCTGCCGCCGGAATGGCTGACGCTCGGCGCGGTCGGCGTGCTGATCGCGATTCCGGTCGGCCTCATCGCCGAGCAGCCCGATCTCGGCACCGCGCTCCTGATCGCCGCGAGCGGTGTGTTCGGCGTGTTCCTCTCCGGCATCGCGTGGTGGCGCATCGGCGTCCTCGTCGCCGCGTGCGCGGCGGCCGTGCCGGTCGGCTGGCAGTTCCTGCACGACTACCAGAAGAACCGCGTGTTGACGCTGCTCGATCCCGAAGCCGATCCGCTCGGCAACGGCTGGCACATCATCCAGTCGCAGATCGCGGTCGGCTCGGGCGGTCTCTGGGGCAAGGGCTGGCACCACGGCACGCAGTCGCGGCTCGAGTTCCTGCCCGAGCACACGACCGATTTCATCTTCTCGGTGTTCGCCGAGGAATGGGGTCTCGTCGGTGTCCTGATGCTGCTCGCGCTCTACGCGTTCATCGTCGCGCGTTGCCTCTGGATCGCGGCGAGCGCGAAGGACACGTATTCACGCCTTCTCGCCGGTGCGATCAGCATGGCGCTGTTCGTCTACGTGATCGTCAACGGCGGCATGATCACGGGGTTGCTTCCCGTCGTCGGCGTGCCGCTGCCGCTCGTGAGCTACGGCGGCACGTCGGCGGTGTCGCTGCTCGCCGGGTTTGGCGTATTGATGTCGATCCACGCGCACCGCAAGGTGCTCGCGACGTGAGTCGTGGCGATCGCACCGCGACGCTCGCATGAGCGTCGCGGTGGTCGCGCCGGCGCGGGCGCGAACGTAGCGCTCAGTCGAAGCCCGATGCGAAGATCTCGTCGATGATGCCGAGGCATGCGAGCGGAACGTTGTCGCGATGCCACGCGGTCAGCGCTCCCTCTCCCTGGCCGCCGTCGGTGACCACGTAATCGACGACGTAGATCTCGTGCGCGTAGCCGGTATTCGAGCGATCGACGAGCCGATACGCGTACGGACGCGTGTTGTACTTGCAGGCATTGACCAGCGATGCGTCGTCGAAGCCGCCCATCGCGCCGGCGATCTGGAGGCCTCTGCCCCAGTAGGTGCTGGTCGTGTTCTCCTCGGTAACGCCCGAAGAGAACTCGTACGCGGCGCCCGCCGTGACCGTCGCGATGAAACCGGCTTCGACGTCGAGCTCGGCGCCGACGCGGTAGGAGCTGTCGAACGAAGTCGTCTGGCCGATCAGGTTCGTCGTCTCGGAGCTGAGATCCCAGTTCGCCGTCGCCGAGCCGCCGATCAGGATGGTGTCCCAGATGGCCGCGTGGAGCAGGCCGTTGGTGTTCGAGCAGCCGCCCGGAAAGTTCTGCGGAGTGAAGTTCGTGCCGGTCCAGAGCAGGTCGCCATGCACCTCGATCGACTGGAACTGGCCGTGGACCTTGTCCCAGACCTTCGCGTTGAAGAAACCGTCGGCCGCCTGCGGATCGCAGATGGCGATCGGATAATCCGGCGGTTCGACGTGCACGTCGCCGAAAACCTGGACTTCGGCGACGTTCAGCGTCGCCGGCCCCGGATGCTGCAGGCGGATGTAGCGGGCCTGCATCGGCGCGAACGGAGCGGTACCGGCGCGCGTCCAGATGTTCCAGCGGTCGTAGGCCATGTCGTCGCCGGTGCCCGGCTCGAAGATGCGAACGCCGCCCCCGGAAGGTACGCCGTCGCCGGCGAACGGCGTCACCGAAGCGTAAACGCGATAGCCCTGCAGATCGATCGCTGCGCCGGAGGATGGCGATACGCGGATGTTCGTGATCGCGCGCACGCCGCCGAGGTCGATCTGCACGTACGGATCGTCGACCGTCGCGCCGCCGTTCGATGCGCCCGAACCGCTGAACACGCCGTCGGTGACTTTCGAAGCCGGCGTCTCGGGCGGCAGGCTCACGTTGCTCGTCACCGGCCGGAACAGCGCGATGTTCGCCCAGTCGCGCTGCGCCGGGAACCATTGCGCGGGCGGACCGGCGCCGCCGCCGGCCGCGATCTGCGTATCCCAGTTCCGCGCGTCGTCGCCGGTGACGCCGTTGTGGCCGAACAGCTCGCACATGCGCGCCTTGCTGTCGGGCAGCGGACCGGTCGCGTCGGCAAGGTCGTAGGTGTAGCAGTTGAACGTGTTCTCGTCGAAGACGACGAGCCCTTCGTCGTGCGTCATTTCCCAGCCCTGGCTCAGCGTCTGCTCGTTCTCGGTGCTGTGGATCTCGCCGGTCGCGGCCTGATAGTTGTAGCCGGCCGTCGCTTTCGCCGAGACCTTGCCGCCGATGCTGTCGACGCCGATGTCGACGCCGACATAAGCCGAGATGTCGTGCGAGGTGTAGCTTCCCCAGTTCTGCTCGTTGCTGGTGCCGCCCGAGATCGATTCGCCGAACGATGCGGCCATGTCGGCATCGGCCTGCAGCGCCCGGAAGTACGGCGGCAGCCAGGCGATCTGGCGCACCTGCGGCTCGACGACCTGCAGGCAGCCGTCGGTCCCGATCGTGGCCTTGACCGAGTCGCCGTCGAAATCGCTCGCGACGAGGTCGGCCGCCGTGATGCCGCTGAAGTCGCCGTCCTCGACGAGATGACGGCCCGTGAACGAGCCCGGATTGCTCGCGTCATCGAGGTGCCAGATCGAGCGCACCCAGTGATTCGTCGTGTCGCGCGTCGAGGTCATGATCTCGGCGACGCCGTCCTTGTCCATGTCGGCCGCCGCGACGTTGACGAAGGCGAGGTCGCTGATGCTCGACACCGGATACTGGCCGGAATACGCCGGTTCGAGAATCGTTTTATAGAGATAAGACGGGTCCAGTCCGGTGGGATCGGTGCCGCCGCTCGCGTCGATGGAATACGGAGGCTGCGGAGGATCGGCATTCGGATCCGGCCAGATGCTGATTTCTCCCAACTCGCCCGTCACGGTCAGCCGGACGCCATAGGTGCCGGCCTGCGCATAGCGATGCGTCGGATTCGGGTCGCCGTCGAGCGTCGTGCCGTCGCCGAAATCCCAGTGGTAATTGACGATCGCGCCGGTCGAGCGGTTGAGGAAATGCACCGTCAGCGGGCTATTTGCATATTCGAAATCGAAGCCGGCCGTGACGTCGACCTTCGCCTTGTACGCCTCGACGTCGAGGCGCTTGTTCGGATCGGAGCGCACGAGCACGATCTCGGCCGGCGAGACGCGATCGACGTCGACGATCGTCGCTTCCATCGACGGGATGCCGTTCGCGTTCTGGCCCTGGACGATATGGCTCCAGTCGTACTCCTTGCCGGTGCCGCGGTTGGCGAAGCCGATCGATGTGATCACGCCGCCCGTGCGCGTCGGCGTGAAATGGTGCAGCCGCTGGCCGATGTAGTTGTTCGCGTCGCCTCCGGAGTTGTCCTCGAACAGCGCGTGCACGACGAGCTCGGCGGCGGCGCTGTCGACGACGTCGCCGGCATCGGCATCGAGCTTGAGGAAATCGTGGATCGGCGGCGAGGTCGTCGTGTCGTCGGCGAGATACGTGAAACCGACGATGCTCTGGAACGACGTGCTGCCGATCTCATCGTCGCCGGCCGCGATCGGCAGCGCAGGCGTCGTCGGCTGGTATTCGAGCAGGTGGTAGTTCAGCGCGAGATTCGCGCCGCTGCCGCTGTCATTGACGACGACGACCTGGGCGCGCCCGTCGAGCAGCATGTCGCCCGCCGTGACGCTTGCGTTCTGGATGCCGGCGATCGGGCGGTCCCACGTTCCGGCCGCCACGCCGTCCGGTTGCGCGATCACGCCGCCGGCGCCGCCGGTCAGGACGAACACGCGCATGCCGAACGGATTTGTCGTGCGCAGGAGCACGGCAAGCTCCTGCTGGCGGTCGTTCGAGCCGTCGAAGTCGCCCGCGGCGAGATCGACCGTATTGAACGTCTGCGGCGACTCCCAGGTGTCGATCAGCTCGGCCGAAGGCGCGGCGGTGCGGCGGAACACGCCGAGGCGCAGCGCGCCGGTCGCGGTGACGCGGTTCGCGGTGACGATCTCCTCGCGGCCGTCGCCGTCGAGATCGACGCCGATCGCCTTGAGGAACGTCGTGCCGGCGAGCGCGGCGGGATAGAGGCTGGCGCTGTAGACGCGCTCGAGCGGCGGTGAATCCGCCGACAGCACGTACTCGTCGAGCGCGTTGAGGCTTCCCGAGGTCGCCAGCATGTCCATGTATTCGGCGTCGACGCCGAACGTCACGCTGCGGCCGAACGGCGTGGAATCGCAACTGATCCCGGTCGGCGCGTGCGTGACGAAAGCGGGCAGCGGCCGCGGAGCCGCCGACGCGGCGGCGAAGCCGATGCTCGCGATCAGCGCGCACGCAAGAGTGAACGGCAAAGAATTCCGGCGCATGACAAGCTCCCCTGGCGTCATGCCGTCGCGCAGTGGCCACGGCTTCGTAGGCGCGAGCGCTTATCATCGAAGCATTGTTCAGCAAGTGCAAATTTTCACCGCGCAAGCGGCCGTAGCGGCGCCTGCGCGCGGATATCGCGCAGCGTAGTGATACATTAGCGCCATGCTCGCAAGGCCTCGCGCATCGCGCGTCAAGCTCGCTATCGGACTTCTCGTCGGCCTCGCCGGCTGCATTCCCGCCGTCACTCTCGCGAAAGGATCGCAAGCGCTCGCGCTCGGCGACGACGAGCGCGCGTTCGCGGCCGAGGTCGCGAAATCCGGCGGTCCTGCCGAGAGCGCCGTGCTGGCGACGCTTGCGACCGCGAAGGTGCAGCAGTCGATCCTCGACGCGATGGCGAAGCCTGCCGAGGCGAAGCCGTGGAGGGATTACCAGCCGATCTTCGTCACCGACAAGCGCATCGACGACGGCATCGCGTTCTATCTCGGGAACCGCGCGCTGATCGAGCGCATCGCGCAGGAGTACGGCGTCGCTCCCGAGATCATCGTCGCGATCGTCGGCGTCGAGACGAGCTACGGCCGGATCACCGGCAAGTACCGCGTCGTCGATGCGCTCGCGACGCTCGCGTTCCGCTATCCGCCGCGCGCGACGTTCTTCCGCGGCGAGCTGAAGCAGCTCTTCCTGCTCGGCGACACGCATCTCGCTTATCCGATCGGCGAGCTCAAGGGCTCGTACGCCGGCGCGATGGGCTGGGGCCAGTTCATGCCGACCAGCATCGCCGAGTGGGCGAAGGACGAGGACGGCGACGGGCGCATCGATCTCTGGAATTCGCTGCCGGACATCCTCGCGAGCGTCGCGAACTATTTCGCCGCGCACGGATGGCAATCGGGCCAGCCGGTGGCCGTGCGCGCGCAGCCGGCCGTGGATGCGCGCGCGATCGAAGCCGAAGGCATCGAGCCGAAGACGCCGGTGCAGCAGATGGAGGCCTGGGGCTACGCGCCGCTCAGCAAGGTCGATGCGGGTCTCGATTCCGCGCTGCTCGTGCTCGACGGCGAGCGCGGGCCGGAATACTGGCTGACGTTTCGCAATTTCTACGCGATCACGCGCTACAACAAGAGCCCGCTGTACGCGATGGCGGTATGGCAGCTCGCCGAAGCGATCGCGGGCGGCGTCGTCGAGCCGCCGGCTGCGGCGACGGCGCCTGCGGAATCCGCGCAATGACGCGTTTGCTCGCGGTCGCGCTGCTTGCGTCGTTGCTCGCCGCGTGCGCCGGCTCGAAGCCGCGTCCGAGCGCGCCGTCGTCCTCGCGCGCCGCGGTTCCGCCGGCGGAGACTTCGCGTCCGCAGGCCGAGCGCTATCGTGACGAGCACGACGGCGGACCGGCGACGCCGGCCATCGACGTCAGCCGTCTCGCCGAGCCGGTTCCGAAGGCCGAGCCGCCTTCGCGCTATGGCAACAAATCCGAATACAGCGTCCTCGGTCACACGTATCGACTGCTGTCCGATCCGCGCGGATACGACGAGCGCGGCATCGCGTCGTGGTACGGCAACAAGTTCCACGGCTACATGACGTCCTCGCTCGAGCCGTACGACATGTACCAGTTCACCGCCGCGCACAAGACGCTGCCGCTGCCGACTTACGCGCGCGTGACGAATCTCGAGAACGGCAAGAGCGTCGTCGTCCGCATCAACGACCGAGGTCCTTTCCACGAGAACCGGCTGATCGATCTCTCGTACGCGGCGGCCGTCCGCATCGGCATCTGGCCGAAGGGGACCGGTCTCGTCGAGGTCCGCGCGATCGATCCCGCGCATCCCGACGCGGCGCCGCCGCGCGCGGTCACGGCCGAGGCGGGATCGGCGCGCATCTATCTCCAGCTCGGCGCGTTCGGCGATCGCGCGAACGCCGAACGCGTCGCCGATACCGCGCGACGCGGCGGCATCGATCGCGTCGACATCGAATCCGCGAACGTCAACGGGCGCGTCGTCCATCGCGTCCGCGTCGGACCGCTCGCCGACGTCGCGGCCGCCGATGCGATGACGCCGCGCATCGAGCGTCTCGGCGTCGGCACGCCGCGCGTGGCGATCGAGCGCTGAAGCGGCGACAATGCCGTGTCGCGGCGAATGTCGCGACGGGATCCTCCGGCTCACTGTTCATCTATCGAAGAAGACCCTACGCCTCATGAAGTTTTCGTTCCCGATCGTCCTCACGCTCGCGCTTCTCGCGATGTCCGCGCACGCCGCGCAAACGCCTGCTACGGCGCCTTCGACGCCGGCGTCCGCTCCGGCCGAAACCTCCGCGCCGACCGCGAACCTGCCGACGCCGCAGCCGGTGCCCAAACCGGCGATGCCGGCTCCCGGACCAGGCCCGACGCCTCCGCCGCCGTCGATCGATGCGAAGAGCTGGGTGCTGATGGACTACGCGAGCGGCCAGATCCTGACCGGCAGCAACGAGGATCTGCGCGTCGCGCCGGCGTCGATCACGAAGGTCATGACCTCGTACGTCGTCTCGGCCGAGCTCGCGCACGGCAAGATCCACATGGACGATCCGGTCACGATCAGCGAGAAGGCGTGGCGCTCGGGCGGCGCCGGTACCGACGGCTCGACGAGCTTCCTGCAGCTCAACTCGCAGGTGTCGCTGAAGGATCTCCTCTACGGAATGATCATCCAGTCCGGCAACGACGCCGCGATCGCGCTCGCCGAGCACACCGCAGGCTCCGAAGAGACGTTCGCGCAGCTGATGAACCAGTACGCCGCGCAACTCGGCATGACCGGCACGCACTACGTCGACGCGAGCGGACTGCCGAATCCCGATCACTACACGACCGCGCGCGACGTCGCGATCATGTCGCGCGCGCTGATCCGCGACTATCCCGAGGAATACAAGATCTACGCGATCAAGGAATTCGAGTGGAACGGCATCAAGCAGCACAACCGCAATACGCTGCTCTGGCGCGATTCCTCGGTCGACGGCATCAAGACCGGCCACACGAGCGAAGCGGGCTTCTGCCTCGCGACGTCCGCGCAGCACGGCGATCAGCGCCTGATCGCGGTCGTCATGGGCGCGCCGAGCGAGAAGCAGCGCGCCGACGACAATCAGGAGCTCCTCAACTACGGATTCCGCTTCTTCGAGACGCACAAGCTCTACGCGAAAGACACGCCGCTCGCGACGCCCGAGCTCTGGAAAGGCGCGGCGCCGACGATCGCACTCGGCGTCGACAGCGACGTGCTGGTCACGCTGCCGCGCGGCCGCTACGGCGATCTCAAGGCGACGATCGACGTGCCCGCACGGCTCGTCGCGCCGTTGAAGAAAGGACAGAAGGTCGGCGACTTGAAAGTCGCGCTCGACGGCAAGACCTTGGTGGAACAGCCGCTGATCTCGCTCGCCGACGCGCCCGAGGGCGGCTTCTTCAAGCGACTTTCCGACGGCGTCTGGATGTGGTTCAAGGGCGATGCGGGCCCGGCGACCTCGACGACGCTCGGGAACGCCGCCGAACCGAAGCAGGAAACGCAGTGAAGGATCTCGACGAGCTCAAGGCCGAACAGCCGGGACAGGGTTTCCAGTTCCCCGGCGTCTTCGAAATCACCGCGATGGGACGTGCCGACGCCGACCTGGAGCGCCGCGTGCCCGAGATCGTCGAAAGCACCGGCGTCACCGTCCTCGCAGGCAGCCAGCGCGTCAGACCTTCGCGCGAAGGCAACTATCTCGCCGTCTCGGTCAGCTTCACGTGTCCCGACCGCGAGCATTACGACGCAGCGCACGCGGCGTTGCGGGCGGCGGACGGGATTCGCTGGACGCTTTGAAAAGCCGGGATTCGGGATTCGAGATTGGTAAAGCCACGAAGCGTGTCATGTCTTGCGAATCCCGAATCCCGAATCCCGAATCCCGGCTCCTGATCAGAAAGCTCGGTCGTCAGCCCTACGAGCCCGTCTGGCGTGCGATGCAGGCCTTCACCGACGCGCGCGACGCGCAGACGCCGGATGAGCTCTGGATCGTGGAGCACGATCCGGTCTTCACGCTCGGCCAGGCCGGGCGCTGGGAGCACGTGCTCGTGCCTGGCGAGATCCCGGTGATTCCGGTCGATCGCGGCGGGCAGGTGACCTATCACGGACCGGGCCAGATCGTCGCGTATCCGATGCTTGATCTGCGCCGGCTCGGGGTCGGCGTGCGCGAGCTCGTGCACCGGATCGAGCAGGCGGTGATCGACACGCTCGATACCTGGAACATCCTCGCCGTGCGCCGCGAAGGCGCTCCCGGCGTCTACGTCGGCGACGCGAAGGTTGCGGCACTCGGGCTTCGCGTCCGGCGCGGCTGCACGTTCCACGGGCTCGCGTTCAATGTCGCGATGGATCTCGAACCGTTCGGACGCATCAATCCGTGCGGCTATCAGGGTCTCGCGGTGACGCAGGTGCTAGACTTGGGCGGACCGGGATCGCTCGCCGCGGTGGAAGCGGTCCTGATCGGCGAGCTCGCGCGCCAGCTCGGGCTCGAGGCGATCGACGCCGCGCATTTTCCCCGCATCGAATCCGGCGACGCCGCACGCGCCGCCCATCCGGCATGAGCGAACGAGACACACCGGGTTCCGCGATGGCGCCGCCTGCGAAGGCGATTCCGCTGACGGTCGTCGACGCGCCGGTCAAGCAGCTCGGCGAGGACAAGATCGCGCGCAACCGCGCGAGCTTCGCCGACGCGCCGGTATTGCGGAAACCTTCGTGGATCCGCGTGCGCATCCCGCCCGGCAACGCGGTCGCGAAGCTGAAGGCGAAACTCCGCGAGAACCGGCTCGTCACGGTCTGTGAGGAAGCGTCCTGCCCGAACATCCACGAATGCTTCGGCAAGGGCACGGCGACGTTCATGATCCTCGGCGAGGTCTGCACGCGCCGCTGCTCGTTCTGCGATGTCGCGCACGGCCGGCCGAAGGCACCCGATCCGCTGGAGCCGGCGCATCTCGCCGGGACGATCCGCGACATGGGCCTCAGGTACGTCGTCATCACGTCGGTCGACCGCGACGATCTCCGCGACGGCGGCGCGGCGCATTTCGCGGCCTGCATCAAGGCCGTGCGCTTCGAGAATCCCTCGATCCGCATCGAGATCCTGACGCCCGATTTCCGCGGCAAGGGCCGCATGGAGCGCGCGCTCGAAGCGCTCGCCGGCGATCCGCCGGACGTCTTCAACCACAACCTCGAGACCGTGCGCGCGCTCTACCGCGAAGTGCGGCCCGGCGCCGATTACGACTGGTCGCTCGATCTCCTGCGGCAATTCAAGGCGGAGCACCCGGAAATCCCGACGAAGTCCGGCATCATGCTCGGACTCGGCGAGACGTTCGGGCAGGTCGAGGAAGCGTTGAACGATCTGCGCTCGCATGCGGTCGATATGGTTACGATCGGCCAGTACCTGCAGCCGACGCCCCATCATCACCCGGTCATCCGCTACTGGACTCCGGAGGAGTTCGGGAAGCTGGAGGACCTCGGCTATCGCCTCGGGTTCCAGCACGTGGCTTCCGGTCCGCTGGTGCGCTCGTCGTACCATGCGGACCAGATGGCGCATGCGGCAGGGTATGTCGACGTCGCCTGAGCGGGACCGGGACGATCGGTTCAGCTGAGGTAAGCATCGGGCTGCGTTGAATCGACGGACACGCACGTTCCGCGGGCGCGGGATGGACAATAGTCGCGATCCTCCGGGATCGCCGTGGAGAGAGTGGGATGCGGAAGCTGTTGTTGGCATTGACCCTGGTGGCGCTGGCCGGATCCGCCTTCGCCAAGCCGACGCCGGATGCGGCGGCGCCGCTCCTGCTGAAGCCGACGCCGTCGGAGGGCGAAGCCGCCGTCTGGGCGAGCCGCTTCCTGACCAAGTTCCACTACAAGCCGATGGCGCTCGACGACGCGATGTCGGCCGAGATCTTCAAGCGCTATCTCGATTCGCTCGACAGCGATCGCCTGTTCTTCACGCAGGCCGACATCGACCGCTTCGGCGAGTACAAGACGAAGCTCGACGACGCGATCTACGATCAGGATCTCACCGCGCCGTTCGCGATCTTCAACCTCTACGAGCAGCGCGTCGGCGAGCGCGTCGCCTATGCGCGCGGACTCCTGCCGAAGGGCTTCGACTTCACGAAGGACGAGAGCTACCAGTTCGACCGCGAGAAGGCGCCGTGGGCGAAGAGCGAGGCCGAGCTCGACGATCTCTGGCGAAAGCGCATCAAGAACGACTGGCTGCGCCTCAAGCTCGCGGGCAAGGCCGACAAGGACATCCGCGACACGCTCGACAAGCGCTACGCGAACTATCTCGACCGCGTGCACCAGCTCAACAGCGAAGACGTGTTCCAGACGTTCATGAACGCGTACGCGATGTCGATCGAGCCGCACACGAATTACCTCGGCCCGCGCGCGTCGGAGAATTTCGACATCGCGATGAAGCTCTCGCTCGAAGGCATCGGCGCGGTGCTGCAGCGCGACGAGGATTACACCGCGATCCGCGAGATCGTGCCGGGCGGCCCGGCTGCGCTCTCGGACAAGCTCAAGGTCGGCGACCGCGTCGTCGGCGTCGGGCAGGGCGAGCACGGCGCGATCGTCGATGTCGTCGGCTGGCGGCTCGATGACGTCGTCGACAAGATCCGCGGTGCGAAGGACACGGTCGTGCGCCTCGAGATCCTGCCGGCCGACGCCGGCCCCGACGGCAAGCACTTCACGCTCGCGCTGACGCGCAAGAAAGTCTCGATCGAAGAGCAGGCCGCGAAGAAGTCGATCATCGAGGTCAAGGCCGGCGATCACGTGCGCCACATCGGCGTGATCTCGCTGCCGACGTTCTACCAGGATTTCGACGCGCGCCGCCGCGGCGACGCCGACTACAAGAGCGCGACGCGCGACGTCGAGAAGCTGCTCGGCGAGCTCAAGAAGGAAAAGGTCGACGGCGTCATCGTCGACCTTCGCAACAACGGCGGCGGCTCGCTCGCCGAAGCGACCGACCTCACCGGCCTCTTCATCGACAAGGGCCCGGTCGTGCAGGTGCGCAGCGCTTCGGGACAGGTCGAGGAAGAGGAAGACCCGCATCCCGGCATGGCCTGGGACGGCCCGCTCGCGGTGCTCGTCAACCGCGCTTCGGCGTCGGCATCGGAGATTTTCGCGGCCGCGATCCAGGATTACGGCCGCGGCGTCATCATCGGCGAGCCGACGTTCGGCAAGGGCACCGTGCAGAACCTCGTCGACCTCGACGAGCTCGCGCGGAACGAGAAGCCCGAATACGGCGAGGTCAAGATGACGATCGCGCAGTTCTTCCGCGTCAACGGCGGCTCGACGCAGCTGCGCGGCGTGACGCCGGACATCAGCTTTCCGCTGACGGTCGACGCCGGCGAGTTCGGCGAATCGAGCTACGACAACGCGCTGCCCTGGACATCGATCGCGCCGGCGAAATACCAGCCGGCGGCGGATCTCAAGCCGATCGTGCCGATGCTCGTCGAGCGCCACGACGCGCGCACGGCCGAAAACGTCGAATGGAAAAACCTCGCGGCCGAGATCGCCGACGCGCGCGTGTTGCGCAGCGAGAAGACCGTCTCGCTGAACGAGGACTCGCGCCGCAAGCAGCGCGACGAGGAAGAAGCCAAGCGCAAGGCGCGCGAGAGCGCGAGCGCGACGCCGGAATCCGATCCCGCCGGCAAGACGCAGCAGAAGATCATGCAGGATGCGAAGAACGCCACGCCGACAAAAGCGAACGGCGAAGCGGTTGTCGCTGGCAACGAATCCGACGACGGCCTGCAACCCGACGAGCGCGACATCCGCGCGGACCTCAAGCGCGAGGAAGCGGCGAAGGAGAAGCGGGACGTCGTGCTCGACGAAGCTGCGCACATCCTCGCCGACGAGATCTCGCTGATACGCACCGACACGAAGCTCGCCGCGCGCGTGCTGCCGCACGGTGCGGTGCTGCCGACCGGGGTCGATTGATCGTCGTCTCGGTCGCGAATTCGATGATCGAGAGCCCGGCCTGAGTGCCGGGCTTTCGTTACTGCACGCGATCTTTCCGCCGAACTTCGCGCGCTGAATCGAAGTCTCTTCGTCGTCCCCGCGAAGGCGGGGACCCAGCGCCTTCAGCACGGAGAATCCGCGTGATCGGTCGCCCTGTCGTTCTAGCAGCACTCGTCGCGTTCGCCGCCAGCGCACGCGCTGCCTCCGTCGACACGCCCTACTGCGAAGTCGCGATGGAATTCAGCATCGACGGCAAGGCGGTCGCCGCGCCGAGCTTAATCGTGCGCTTCGGCGAACCGGCCGACGTCACGATCGGCGATCCCGCCGGGCATGCCTGGCGCTTTCGCATCCTCGCCGACGCGCCGACGGTCGTGCGTCGCGCGAACGTGATCCCGGTCAGCGTCGAGCTAGACGAGATCGCGGAAGGCAACGCTTACCTGCGCGCATCGCCGCATCTCGGCGCCGTGCCGGGACAGCGGGCGGATCTGGAGACGATCTTCGGCAACGGCGACGGCCGCAAGGCGCGCATCACGCTCGTCGCGACGCCGCGCGCGGAGGCTGAGGTCGAAGCGACGAAGGCTGACGCAGCCGAGCCGCCGGCGGAGCAGCCGCCTCCATAACCGTCATTCCGGCGAAGGCCGGAATCCATTTTGATCTTGCGGCAAAAAGCACCATGGATTCCGGCTTTCGCCGGAATGACGGCGAACGTTTTACGAATTATCACGCGGGCCCGCGTAACGTCGCCGCACGAACGCGAAATACGCGCGAAGCCCCTGCGCTTCGCCGCCGCGAGGCTTGCCGGGACGATCGCCGTCGTTCCACGAGTAGACGTCGAGATGGCACCACGCTTGCGCTTCGGGAACAAAGCGTTCGAGGTACAGCGCAGCCGTGATCGCGCCGGCATGACGCGAAGCGCCGGAGTTCGCGAGATCGGCGACATGCGAATCGAGCATCGCGAGATACGGACGCCAGAGCGGCAGGCGCCACAGCGGATCGCGCGTTTCGCGTGATGCCGCGAGCAGCGCTTCGGCGATGTCGTCGCGGTTCGCGAACAGCGCGGGAAGATCGGGTCCGAGCGCGACGCGCGCGGCGCCAGTCAGCGTCGCGAAGTCGAGGATCAGGTCGGGCTTCTGCTCGCTCGCATAGGCGAGCGCATCGCAGAGCACGAGCCGGCCCTCGGCGTCGGTATTGTCGACTTCGACTGCGAGACCGGCGCGCGTGCGGATGATCTCGCCGGGACGATACGCATTGCCGGCGATCGAGTTCTCGACGGCTGGCACGAGCAGCGTCAGCCGCACCGGCAGTTTCGCTTCGAGCACGAGCGATGCGAGCGCGATCGCGTGCGCGGCGCCGCCCATGTCCTTCTTCATCCAGCGCATGCCGTCGGCCGGCTTGATGTCGAGTCCGCCCGAGTCGAAGCAGACACCCTTGCCGATCAGGACGAGATGCGGCGCATCGGCGGGACCGTGCGTCAGTTCGGCGAGACGAGGTGCGCGATGGCTCGCGCGCCCGACCGCGTGGATCGTCGGGAAATTCGCCGCGAGAAGATCGTCGCCGACCCATTCGCGATAGCTCGCGCCGAAACGGCCGGCGAGATCGCGCACTTCGGCGGCGAGTTGTTCCGGGCCCATGTCTTCAGTGGGCGTATTGACGAGCGTGCGCACGCGGAACGCGGCATCGACGAGCGGCTGCACCGATTTCGCCGTCGCTGCGTCGACGACGAGCCGCGCCGGCGCGCGCGCGGGCTTGCGGTAGCGATCGAACTGGTACGCGCCGAGCGCCCAGCCGAGCGCGACTTCGGCGCGATCGAGCGCAAGGCCGCGCGCGTCGAGCGCGTAATCGCCTTCGGGCAGGCGCAGCGGCAGCGAGGAAAATCCGAACAGACTATCGCGCGCATCGCAGCCGGCGAGCACCGTCGGCGCGCCGTCGTTGCCGGGCACGAGCACGAAGCGTCCGCTCTCTCCGGCGAAGCCGTTCGCCGCGCACCACCGGCGCGCGTCTGCGCCGATCGCGGTGCAGACGGCGTCGAGCGTGTCCTTGTCGACGGCGATCAGCGGCGTCGCCGAGCGCGCGCTCGCGGCGTCAATCCATGCAGGCATCTCTCGTTCTCCCGTTCGCGCCTTCATGCGGCGCGCGTCGTGATCCAGGCCGCGAGCTCGTCGAGATCGCGGAGCGCGAGATCGGGCGGCGCGCCATGGGACCACGCCACGCCGCCGCGATTCAACCACGCCGTGCGGAATCCCGCTGCACGCGCACCGGCGACGTCGAGCGCCGGATCGTCGCCGACGTGCAGCACGTGCTCGGCCGCGATGCCGAGACGCGCGCAGGCCGCGTCGAAGATGCGCCGGTCGGGTTTCGCGCATCCGACTTCGCGCGCCGTGATCGTCGCGCGGAAATGATGATCGAGCCCGATGCGCGCGAGATCGGCGTTGCCGTTCGAGATGCTGACGAGCGGCAGGCGCGCCGCGAGCGCCGCGAGCGCGGTGCGCGTGTCGGGATAGCAGTCGACCGTATTCCGCGCCGCGTAATAGATCTCGAACGCGGCATCGACGTGATGCGCGCCGAGGCCGCAGCTCGCGAACGCGCGCTCGAGCGTCAGGAGCCGCTGCGCCGTGAAATCGTGAGCGAGATCGGGCCGCTCGCGCGAAAGCGTCTCGCGGAGCTCACGCATCGCCTCGATCGGCCATGCGGCGGCGACGGCCGGATGCTCGGCGCGAAGCCACTCGTCGAGACGCTGCTCGGCGTTGCGGATCGCGGGCTCGACCGGCCAGAGCGTGTCGTCGAGATCAAGCGAGATCGCGAGGATGCGCACCGTTCGCGCGGGCGTTCCGCTACTCGTGCTGCTTCGGATCGGCCGCCGGCTGCGGCGTCGCCGCTTGGGCCGCTGCGGCTTTCTCGGCCTTCTCGGCCTCGCTTCGCGCGAGATTTGCCCGCGCCTGATCGGTCGATTCGGCCGTCGGCGCGATGCGCGATTTCGATTCGAGCGTCGCGCGCGGCGCGGAGACCGGCGTCGGCGGCGGTGCGCTCGCGACGACCGCCGTCGCGGCGACGGGCTCGCGACCGAGGTGCGCGTCGATGAACGCCGTGCGCGCGGTGGCGCGCGATTGCGCGTCGGTCGCGTCGGCATACGGCACGAGATCGTGCTTGCGCAGCACGGCCTTGCCGGTGTCGGAATCGAGGAACGCGATGAAGCGGTCGATCGCGGCCTGCTTCGGCGAATCGACCTTGGCGGCGAGGAACAGCGTGATGTAGAGCGGATAGCTGCCGTCGGCGATCGTCGCCGGCGTTGCGCTGACGCCTTCGATCGCGAGCGCCTTGACGCCCTTGTTGCCGTTGATGCTCGCGAGCGTCGAGAGGCCGAGGCCGGCCGGATCGATCGCGATGCCTTCCTCGAGCTTGGTCGTGTTGAGATAGAGGCGCGGAACCGCGACGCGCTGATCGCCGTTGCGGAAGACGAGATCGCGCACGCTGAACTCGACGCCGTCGAGCGGCGCGGCGATGCCGTAGAGGTTGATGTCCTTCGTTTCGCCGCCGAGCGCGCTCCAGTTCGTGATGCGTCCGTAATAGATGTCGTAGACCTGCCGCAGCGTGAGGCTCGTGACCGGATTCTTCGGGTACGTGATCATGACCGCCGCGTCGAGCGCGACCGGCACGAAGTTGATGCCGGCTTCCTCGGGGCGCTTCAAATATTTGCCGCGCGCGCTACCGGCGATGTCGGCCGTGCCCTGCGCGACCGCGTCGAGGCCGGAGACCGTCGAGAACGGCTCGAGCGTGATCTTGCCCTTCTTCTCCTTCGCGTATTCCTTGGCGAGATCGTCCATGATCGCGCGCGCCGTCGCGTGGTCGCCGCGCCAGATCAGCGTGTCGGCGCCGGCCGGCAGCGCGACATTCGCGTCGGAGGCGGACTTCGCGGGAGACTTGGCCTTCGCGGCGAAAACCGGCGTCGCGAAGCAGAGGACGGCGAGTGAGAAGACGAACGGGACGGCGAGGCGCATGAGCTCAGGATCGGCGGAAAAAACCGGCGCAACCTTATCACGCGTGGCGTTCTGCTGCGCGGCGGAAACCGCGCGTGCGCGCACGGAATCGCGCCGCCCTCGATGAACGGCGCTCCGTGCGGAGCGCCGTCGTCAGCACTACTGAACGCGCAGGAAGAACGCGCGATCACCGCGCACGACCGTGAAGACGAGCTGGCCGGGCCGCGTCGCGAGGATGCGCTCGAAATCGGCCGCGTCGTCGATGTCGCGCTGGTTCACGGCGGCGATGACGTCGCCCGAGCGGAGGCCGCTCTGGTAGGCGCGGCTCGTCTCGGCGATGCGCGTCACCGTGACGCCGGTGATTCCGCGCCGGCGCAGGCTGTCGTTCGAATCGGCGAATACTGCGCCGGCGAGGCGCGCGTCGAGCTTGTCGCCGTTCGCGGTGTGGAGCTCCTGCGCCTTCAGGGTCGCGGCGATCGTCAGTGGCTTGCCGTCGCGGACGACGCCGACGTTGACGGCGGCGCCGGGCGCGCCGAGACCTTCGAGGTTGTGCAGCTCCTGATCGCCCGACACGGGCTTGCCGTCGAGCGAGACGATAACGTCGCCGGGCTTCAGGCCCGCCGCTTCGGCGGGCGAGTGCGCGCGCACGCGCGTGACGACCGCGCCGCGCGTCACGTCGCCGAGGCCGAGCATGTGCGAGAGCTCGGGCGTCACGTCCTGCGTGTCGACGCCGAGCGCGCCGCGCTTGACCTCGCCGAACTCGATCAGCTGGCGCATGACGTCCATCGCGAGATTCGACGGAATCGCGAAGCCGATGCCGACGTTGCCGCCCGACGGCGAGAAGATCATCGAGTTGATGCCGACGAGCTCGCCGCGAAGGTTCACGAGCGGACCGCCGGAATTGCCGGGATTGATCGAGGCGTCGGTCTGGATGAAGTTCTGCACGCCCGAGCCGCCGAGGCCGGTGCGGCCGAGCGCGGAGACGATGCCGGACGTGACGGTCTGCCCGAGCCCGAACGGCTCGCCGACCGCGACGACGAAATCGCCGACGCGAAGCTTCGAGGAATCAGCGACCGGCAGCGCCGAGAGCTTCTCGGCCGGAATCTTGAGAACCGCAAGATCCGAATCGGGATCGGTGCCGAGCACCTTCGCCTTGACCGTGCGCCCGTCGGCGATCGTGACCGCGATGTCGTCGGCGCCTTCGACGACGTGGTTGTTCGTCAAGACGTAACCTTTGTTTGCATCGACGACGACGCCCGAGCCGAGCGACTGCTGCACGCGCTCGCGTGGCCCGTTCGGGATACCGAAGAAGCGGCGGAAGATCGGATCGTCGAAGAACGGATCCCGCACCGCGACGCGCGTCTTCGAGTTGATGTTGACGACGGCCGGCGTCACGCGCTCGAGCATCGGCGCGAGCGAGGGCAGCGACTGACCGTCGATCTCGGGCGGCAGCGCGGCCGCGGCCGCGACGGGGCCGAGCAGCGCGAGCGCCAGCGGCCAGAAGCGGAACGGCGGAATCGGTCGGATCGGGAGCATGCGGAGCATCCTGTCTCTTCGTTCTTGGCGCGGCACAAGACCGCCGGGCGCGCGTGCAGTTCACCCGGGGAATGCCCCAAGGCTTGAGGTGGCGAGCGCTCCTTTCAAGCTTTTTCCGCGGCCGGATCGGACCGCCGCTGGGAGGCTTTACATCGGCCCGGATCGGGCGTAGGTTACACGTCCACGACATCCACAAGATGTTGTGGTGGATGGTCAGTTCGTAACCAAGCCATTGGGTCCGACAGCGTGTGGGGAGCCGATCCGATGGTTTCTTTCCGGGGTGTTGAAGACCCGCGATGAGACGCGATCTGAGTTGAATCCAAGCGCCAAGGTACCGGGTTTTTCCGGACGGCGCAGGGTGCCCTTTCCTCCGCGAAAAGCCGCGGGGGATCGGGTGAAGTCGGAAAGAAACGCGGCCGGAAGAGACGCCGCGGCGGGAGGCGAAGAACATGAGCACGGTGCGCCTTGAAAAAATCGCGCGCGGCGCGGCGGAGATTCCGCTGCAGCCGGCCTCGTACGACATCTGGGACAAGAAATACCGCCTGAAGACCAAGCAGGGCGATCCGGTCGACGCGTCGATCGATCACACCTACCAGCGCATCGCGAAGGCGCTCTCGGGCGTCGAGGCGACGCCCGAGAAGCAGAAGTACTGGAACGAACGTTTCCTCTGGGCGCTGCGCCGCGGCGCGATCCCGGCCGGGCGCATCACGTCCAACGCCGGCGCGCAGGAGCACAAGCCGAAGACGTCGACGATCAACTGCACCGTGTCGGGCACGATCGACGACTCGATGGACAACATTCTGGACAAGGTGCACGAAGCGGGCCTCACTCTGAAGGCCGGCTGCGGCATCGGCTACGAATTCTCGACATTGCGGCCGCGAGGCGCGTACGTGTCGGGTGCGGGTGCATACACGTCGGGCCCGCTGTCGTTCATGGATATCTACGACAAGATGTGCTTCACCGTGTCCTCGGCCGGCGGTCGTCGAGGCGCACAGATGGGCACGTTCGACGTGAGCCACCCGGACGTCAAGGAATTCATCCGCGCCAAACGCGAGGACGGGCGCTTGCGCCAGTTCAACCTGTCGTTGCTGATCACCGACGGGTTCATGGACGCGGTAGACAAGGACAGCGACTGGCCGCTCATTTTCCCGATCCACGTCAAGGAAAAGGACGAGATCGATCTCGCCGACGCCGAGAAGGTCGTCTGGCGCGAATGGCCCGCGCACCGCAACTACATCGTGCGCGACGACGGGCTCGTCGCGTGCAAGGTCTACGGCCATATCCGCGCGCGGCATCTCTGGGACATGATCATGGTCTCGACGTACGACTACGCCGAGCCCGGGTTCATCCTGATCGACCGCGTCAACGAGATGAACAACAACTGGTGGTGCGAGAACATCCGCGCGACCAATCCGTGCGGCGAGCAGCCGCTTCCGCCGTACGGCTCGTGCCTGCTCGGCTCGGTCAATCTCACGACCTTCGTGCGCGATCCGTTCGGCCCGAAGGCGCGCTTCGACTGGGACGAATACCGCGAGGTCGTGCGCATCTTCACGCGCATGCTCGACAACGTCGTCGAGATCAACGGCCTGCCGCTCGCACAGCAGCGCGCCGAGATCGAATCCAAGCGCCGCCATGGCATGGGCTTCCTCGGCCTAGGCTCGACGCTGACGATGTTGAAGATGAAATACGGCTCGGCCGACGCGTGCGCGTTCACCGAGGACGTCTCGCGCGAGATGGCGCTCGCCGGCTGGGAAGTCGCGCTCTCGCTCGCGAAAGAGAAAGGCCCCGCGCCGATCATGACCGAGGAATTCGAGGTCACCGGCGACATGCTGCGGAAGCGTCCCGAGATGGCCGCCGACGGCTACAAGGCCGGCGACCGGGTTCCGGGCCGGATCCTCCACGCGAAATACAGCCGCTACATGCAGCGCGTCGCCGAAGCCGCGCCCGAGCTCGCGAAGGATCTCGCCGAAGTCGGCGCGCGCTTCACGCACCACAGCTCGATCGCGCCGACCGGCACGATCTCGCTCTCGCTCGCGAACAACGCCTCGAACGGCATCGAGCCGTCGTTCGCGCATCACTACAGCCGCAACGTGATCCGCGAGGGCAGGAAGACGAAAGAGAAGGTCGAGGTGTTCAGCTACGAGCTCCTCGCCTATCGCGAGCTGATCAACGGCAAGGCGATGCCGTTCTCCGATGTCGCCGAGGAAAAGCTGCCGGACTACTTCGTCGCGGCCGACGACATCAGCCCGGTCGAGCACGTCGACATCCAGGCCGCGGCGCAGAAATGGGTCGATTCGTCGATCTCGAAGACGGCCAACGTGCCGACCGATTACCCGTACGAGGATTTCAAGGACATCTACCGCTACGCCTGGCG